>CAIYFE010000098.1 GCA_903925445.1 uncultured Burkholderiales bacterium
CCCCAACTACGACGGCTCGGAGAAAGAACCGCTCGTCCTGCCCAGCCGCATTCCCAATTTGCTGATCAACGGCTCATCCGGCATTGCCGTGGGTATGGCCACCAACATCCCGCCACACAACTTGAACGAAGTGGTCGATGCTTGTTTGCACTTGCTCAGCCACCCCGATGCGTCGATTGACGACTTGATGCAAATTATTCCCGCACCTGACTTCCCGACCGCCGGCATTATTTACGGCATGAGCGGCGTCAAAGACGGTTACCGCACGGGCCGTGGCCGCGTGGTGATGCGCGCCAAGTGCCACTTTGAAGACATCGACAAAGGCCAACGCCAATCGATCATCGTCGACGAGTTGCCCTACCAAGTAAATAAGAAAACCTTGCAAGAGCGCATGGCCGAGTTGGTGCACGAGAAGAAGATCGAAGACATCAGCCACATCCAAGACGAGTCCGACAAATCGGGCATGCGCTTGGTGATCGAACTCAAACGTGGCGCGGTGCCAGAGGTGGTGCTCAACAACCTCTATAAGCAAACCCAGTTGCAAGACACCTTCGGCATCAACATGGTGGCGTTGATCAACGGCCAACCCAAGTTGTGCAATTTGAAAGACTTGATCAGCGTCTTCTTGCAACATCGCCGCGAAGTGGTGACGCGTCGCACCATCTTCACCCTGCGCAAAGCCCGCGAGCGCGGCCATGTGCTCGAAGGTTTGGCTGTCGCTTTGGCCAATATCGACGAGTTCATCGCCATCATCCGCAATGCGCCCACGCCACCCGTCGCCAAAACCGAGTTGATGACCCGATCATGGGACAGCCAACTGGTGCGCGAAATGTTGACCCGCAGCCGTTTAGACGGCGGCACGATCAACTCCGACGACTACCGCCCCGACGGTCTGGAAAAAGAATTCGGCATGGGCGCGGACGGCCTCTACCGCTTGAGCGACACCCAAGCCCACGAAATCTTGCAAATGCGCTTACAGCGTTTGACAGGCCTTGAGCAAGACAAGATCGTCAACGAATACAAAGACGTGATGGCAGAGATCGATGATTTGCTAGACATCTTGGCCAAACCTGAACGCGTCTCGACCATCATCAGCGATGAATTGACGGTCGTGAAACAAGAGTTTGGCCAAACCAAACTCGGCGCACGCCGCAGCGTGATCGAACACAACGCCCAAGATTTAGGCACCGAAGACCTGATCACCCCGACCGACATGGTGGTCACCCTCAGCCACAGCGGCTATATCAAGAGCCAGCCTTTGAGTGAATACCGCGCCCAAAAGCGCGGGGGTCGCGGCAAACAAGCCGCCGCCACCAAAGAAGACGATTGGATCGACCAACTCTTCATTGCCAACACGCACGACTACATCTTGTGCTTCTCCAACCGCGGCCGTTTGTACTGGCTCAAAGTGTGGGAAGTGCCAGAGGGTTCTCGCGGTTCACGCGGCCGCCCCATCGTCAATATGTTCCCGCTGATCGAAGGCGAAAAAATCAATGTGGTCTTGCCTTTGACTGGCGATATGCGCACCTTCCCTGCCGATCACTATGTGTTCATGGCAACCTCGATGGGCACCGTCAAGAAAACTTCGTTGGACGAATTCGACAACCCACGCAAAGGCGGCATCATCGCTGTCAATTTGGACGAAGGCGACTTCCTGATCGGCGCAGCTCTCACCGACGGCAAGCACGACGTGATGTTGTTCAGCGACGGCGGCAAAGCCGTGCGCTTTGACGAAAACGATGTGCGACCCTTGGGCCG
>CAIYFE010000099.1 GCA_903925445.1 uncultured Burkholderiales bacterium
GATGTGCCTTGGATGGAAGAGGAAATGCACTCGGCAAGTACAATCTTCGAATCATAGCGTTATAGCCCTTTTTGGCCTTTCACATCATGTTTGTTTCCTTCCGAAAAGCCTGCCAATTTGGTTTTGAGCGCCGTTTGTTGTGGGCGGCGTTGCTGGGCGTTGTTTTGGCGACCGTCTCGGCTTGTTCGGTCACGCCGACCAAGTTTCAGCCTTATCGCGCCGAGGTGGTTCAAGGTAACTTTGTTTCGCGGGAGCAGGTGCAAGCCCTGCGATTGGGCATGCCGCGGCATGTGGTGCGCGATATTTTGGGAACGCCGTTGGTGAGCAGCGTTTTTCACGACAACCGCTGGGACTATGCGTTTTCATTTCGCCGTCAAGGTGCTGAGCCCCAGCAAAGGCATTTGAGTGTTTTTTTTGCTGGCGATGTGTTGGCCAAAATCGAGGGCGATCAAATGCCAAGCGAGGCTGAATTCGCTGCCAGATTGGACACGCGCAAATTGCCGGAAGTGACGCCCGCGCTCAAAGCCTCAGAAGAACAATTGGCAAAAGAATTCAAGCAATACCCCAGCAAGTCCAAAGCGTCTTCAGCGACGACTGTGACGGGGGACGCCGATGCGCCCAAATCCTACCCTCCACTGGAAAACACTCCCCACTGATTTTTTTGCAGAAAGCTCGATGCCATGGCGCACACCTCTGAACCCTTGAAAATTGCAATTGCTGGCGCCAGTGGGCGCATGGGACACATGTTGATTGAGGCCGTGCGTCAATCGGACGATTGCATCTTGGCCGGCGCTGCTGACGTTCCTACCAGTCACGCCATCGGCAACGACGCCACGGGATTTTTAGGCCAGGCCAGCGGCGTGGTGATTGAGTCCGATGTGCGCAAGGCTTTGCAAAACAGTCAAGTGTTGATTGACTTCACGCGCCCCGAAGGCACGATGGCGCACCTCCAAGTTTGCCGCGAATTGGGTGTCAAGCTGGTGATTGGCACAACAGGCTTCAGCGATGCGCAAAAAGCACAAATCGCGGCCGCTGCCAAAGACATTGCCATCGTCATGGCGCCCAACATGAGTGTGGGGGTGAACGTCACCCTCAAGCTTTTGCAAATGGCGGCGCAAGCCATGCCAACCGGCTACGACATTGAAATCATTGAGGCGCACCATCGCCACAAAGTGGATGCGCCCTCGGGCACGGCGCTCAAAATGGGCGAAGTGATCGCCAGCGCCATGGGGCGCGATCTCAAAGACTGCGCCGTTTATGAGCGCTACGGGAACACTGGCGAGCGCGATCCGTCCACCATTGGTTTTGCCACCATTCGCGGTGGCGATATCGTGGGCGATCACACGGTGTTGTTTGCGGGCACGGGTGAGCGCATTGAAATTACCCACAAGTCATCCAGCCGTGCCACGTATGCACAAGGTGGCTTGCGCGCGGCGCGTTATTTGCGTGCGCAAAGCAAGGGCTTGTTCGACATGTTTGATGTGCTTGGCTTGAAATGATGGACGTTTGGCTGGCCTTGGCGCATGGCGACTTGTTGAGTCAAGCGCTGGTGCTGGTTTTGTTGACCATGTCGGTGTTGAGCTGGGCGGTGATTGTTTACAAAGCCTGGTTTTTGCAGCGCGTGAGCGTTGATGTTCAACGGGGTAAGCAAGCTTTTTGGTCGGCGCCTGATTTGTCGCAAGGCTTGCGGGTGTTGGTTTCGACCGATCGTTGTGCGGTCTTGCTGCCGCTGGCGCAAGCCGTCAAACACGACCAGCCTCACACCTTGGGCGCGCAAACCGATGTGCGCACACAGCGCACCCGCGTGTTGCGCGATGCCTTGCATGCGGTCGTTTTGCGATTGCAGTTGGGGCAAGTGGTCTTGGCCACGGTGGGTTCGACCGCGCCCTTTGTGGGTTTGTTGGGGACGGTGTGGGGCATTTATCACGCCTTGACGGGCATTGCGGTGGCTCAACAACTCACGATTGAGCAAATTGCGGGACCCGTGGGCGAGTCGCTCATCATGACGGCTGCGGGCTTGGCGGTGGCTTTGCCGGCGGTGTTGGCTTACAACGCGATGGGCCATGTGGTGCAGCGTTTGGAGCAAGAGCTCGAAGGCTTTGCCCACGATTTGCGGGCCATGTGAATGGCCTTCGGACGTTTTGAGCGCACGCCCACACCAGCGCCCATGAGCGAGATCAACGTCACGCCTTTGGTGGACGTGATGCTGGTGTTGCTGGTTATTTTCATCATCACTTCGCCTTTGATGTTGAGTGCGATCCAGTTGGACTTGCCCAAAACGCACAACCGCGCAACGGCATCTGTGGCGCAGGCCATCAAGATTTCAGTGAATGCAAAAGGCGACATTTACCTGGCCGATCAAGCGCTGGATTTGCCCAGTTTGAGCACCCAATTGCTGGATTTGGCAGCGCAAGCTCGTGCCAGCAAGGCAGCAGCGTTGCCCGAGGTTCAGCTCAAAGCCGACGTGCAGGTGCCCTATGGCCGCGTGGTGGAGGTGATGGATGCGGCGCAGCGCGCTGGCTTGACGCGCATTGGGTTTGTCACGGCGCCCAAAGCGGCTTTCGCCAAGCCCTAAAATCGTCGGATTACCTTTCGCTCCGATGCGTCGGAGCTTTTCGACTGATTCCATGCAAGAAAAATACAACCACACCGAGGTCGAGCGCGCCTTGCAATCCGCTTGGAGCCAACGCGATGCCTATCGCGTCACCGAAGACGCGTCCAAGAAAAAGTTTTATGCCTGCTCGATGCTGCCTTACCCCAGCGGCAAGTTGCACATGGGCCACGTTCGCAACTACACCATCAACGACATGCTCACGCGCCATTTGCGCATGAAAGGCTACAACGTTTTGATGCCCATGGGCTGGGACGCTTTTGGTCTGCCCGCAGAAAACGCGGCGCTTAAAAATGGGGTGCCTCCGGCCAAGTGGACTTACGAAAACATCGCCTACATGAAGCAGCAAATGCAGGCCATCGGGTTGGCCATTGATTGGTCTCGTGAGGTGGCCACGTGTGACCCGAGCTACTACAAGTGGAACCAGTGGCTGTTTTTGAAGATGCTCGAAAAAGGCATCGCGTACCGCAAAACCCAAGTGGTCAATTGGGATCCGGTGGACCAAACCGTGCTGGCCAACGAGCAAGTGATCGATGGACGCGGTTGGCGCACGGGTGCGTTGGTTGAAAAACGCGAAATTCCCGGCTACTACTTGGACATCACGCGCTACGCGCCAGAACTGCTCGACCATGTTCAGATGGGCAATGACAAAGCCACTTTGAACGGTTGGCCCGACAAAGTGCGGTTGATGCAAGAAAACTGGATTGGCAAGTCTGAAGGCGTGCGGTTTGCCTTCACGCACGACATTCAAGGTGCGGATGGCGCATTGATCGGTGACGGGCGCATGTATGTGTTCACAACCCGTGCGGACACCATCATGGGCGTGACGTTTTGTGCCGTGGCTCCCGAGCATCCGCTGGCCTTGCATGCGGCGGCCGGTAACCCTGCTTTGGCGGCCTTTTTGGAAGCGTGCAAAAGCGGTGGCACCACCGAAGCCGAGTTGGCTACGCAAGAGAAAAAAGGCATGCCTACGGGCTTGTTTGTCACCCACCCACTGACGGGTGCGAAGGTTCAGGTTTGGGTAGGCAACTACGTGCTCATGAGCTACGGCGACGGCGCCGTCATGGGCGTGCCTGCGCACGACGAGCGCGACTTTGCGTTTGCTTTGAAATATGACTTGCCCATTGCGCAAGTGGTCAGCGTCAAAGGTCAAAACTTTGACCACCAAGTTTGGCAAGACTGGTATGCCGATAAGCAAAACGGCGTGTGCATCAACTCCGGCGCACTCGACGGCTTGAACCAAAAAGCTGCCGTCAACCAAGTGGCTGAGATGTTGGCCGCCAAAGGTTTGGGCGAAAAGAAAACCACGTGGCGTCTGCGCGATTGGGGCATCAGCCGCCAACGTTATTGGGGCACGCCAATTCCCATCATCCATTGCGACGAGCATGGCGCGGTGCCCGTGCCCGAAAAAGATCTGCCCGTGGTGTTGCCGCAAGATTGCATTCCAGATGGCTCTGGCAACCCCTTGCACAAGCACGAAGGTTTTCACGCTGGCGTGACTTGCCCAGTTTGTGGTCGCGCGGCGCGTCGCGAGACCGACACGATGGACACCTTTGTCGATTCGTCGTGGTATTTCATGCGCTACTGCGACCCCAGCAACGCCGACCAGATGGTGGCCGAGGGTGCCAATTACTGGATGCCCATGGATCAGTACATTGGCGGCATTGAGCACGCGATTCTTCACTTGTTGTATGCGCGCTTTTGGACCAAGGTCATGCGCGACATGGGGATGGTCAAGGTCGATGAACCCTTCACCAAGTTGTTGACCCAAGGCATGGTGCTCAATCACATCTACAGCCGCCGCACCGATAAAGGTGGCAAAGAGTATTTCTGGCCGCATGACGTCGAGCATGTGTTTGACGAAGCCGGCAAGATCGTGGGCGCCAAGTTGATTCACGCAGTGGGCGATGTGCCCGTGGGCACTGCCATCGATTACGAAGGCGTGGGCACCATGTCCAAGTCCAAAAACAACGGCGTGGATCCGCAAGAGTTGATCGAAAAATACGGCGCAGACACCGCGCGTCTGTACACCATGTTCACCGCGCCGCCCGAGGTCACGCTGGAATGGAACGATGCCGCGGTCGAAGGCAGCTACCGGTTCTTGCGCCGTGTTTGGAATTTTGCTTTCAAGCACCAAAACGCGATCAAGACGGCGTCGGCCTTGCCCAAGGAGTTGTCTGCTGCGCTCAAAACTTTGCGCCGTGAAATTCACACGGTGCTCAAGCAAGCCAGCTACGACTACGAACGCATGCAGTACAACACGGTGGTGTCTGCGGTCATGAAAATGCTCAACACGCTGGAAGACGCCCAACTGGGCGACGAAGCAGCGTCGCATGCGGTGTTGGCGGAAAGCTTTGGCATTTTGTTGCGCGTTCTCTACCCTGTTTGCCCGCACATCACGGCTTACCTTTGGTCTGAGCTGGGCTATGCCGCAGGCTCAGGCGATGTTTTGGATGCGCCGTGGCCCCAAGTGGACGAAGCCGCCTTGCAGCGCGATGAGTTGGAGCTGATGCTGCAAATCAACGGCAAGTTGCGTGGCTCGGTGTTGGTCAGTGCGACGGCCTCCAAAGAGGCGATCGAACAAGCTGCTTTGGCGCATGAGGCTTTCATCAAGCAAGCGCAAGGCCAGCCTCCCAAAAAAGTGATCGTCGTGCCTGGTCGCTTGGTCAACATCGTGGTTTGAGGATGCTTATGAAGTCAACGCGTCGTTCTTGGTTGATGGTTTTGGCCTTGGGGGCGGGCGCGTTGGCGGGCTGCGGTTTTGAGTTGCGCAAAGCGCCCCATTACGTTTTTTCAACGCTCTACAGCAACTTGCCTGAAAACGCACCAATCGGTGCCAAGTTGCGTCGCAGCTTGGAGACGAGCAACGTGGAAGTCATCCGCGACGTTCGTCAAATCGAACGGGCACAAGTCATCTTTGAGCAGCTCCAAGAGTTGCGCGAAAAAATCGTGGTCGGAAGAACCGCCACAGGGGCGATTCGTGAATACCAATTGCGTTTGCGGTACCGGTTCAAACTGCGCACCTTGCAAGGCATTGAGTTGATTCCCGACACGGAAATCGCGTTGGTGCGCGACATCAACTTCAACGAAACCGGAGCGTTGTCGGCGGAAGCAGAAGAGGGCTTGCTCTACCGCGACATGGAAAACGATTTGGTGTTGCAGCTGCAGCGGCGACTTGCGGCGCTCAAATCACTCTGAGCCTGGCGATGCAACTTCCTGCGCAACAACTCGCTCAACATTTGCAGTCGCAAGGCGGCAATGGCTTGCGCAGTCTGTACACCTTGCACGGCGATGAACCCTTGCTTCAGCAAGAGGCGCTGGACGCCATCCGCGCCGCGGCAAGAGCGCAAGGCTACACCGAGCGCAGTGTGTTCACCGTCGCTGGCGCGCATTTCGATTGGAGCGAAGTGCTGGCAGCAGGCGGCTCCATGAGTTTGTTTGCGGACAAGCAAATCATTGAAATTCGCATCCCGTCAGGCAAGCCTGGCAAAGAGGGCAGCGTGGCTTTGCAACAAATTGCCGATTTGGCACAAGGCAATGACAGTTGCTTGACCTTGGTCGTGTTGCCCCGCTTGGACAAAGCCACGCGAAGCACGGCATGGTTCATGGCGTTGGAAAACAACGGCATCAGCATGCAGCTCGAACCGGTTGAGCGCCAAGCCTTGCCGGCTTGGATTGCCAAGCGCTTGCAGCAGCAAAATCAGCGCGTGAGCGAAGGCGAAGCTGGGCAGCACACGCTGCAATTTTTTGCCGATCGCGTGGAAGGCAATTTGCTGGCGGCGCATCAAGAAATTCAAAAACTGGCGCTGCTTTATCCGGCGGGTGAATTGAGCTTTGAGCAAGTCGAGCGGGCTGTCTTGAATGTTGCGCGTTACGACGTGTTCAAACTGTCAGAGGCCGTTTTGAGTGGGCAGCCCTTGCGGGTGCAGCGCATGCTGGATGGCCTCAAAGCCGAGGGCGAGGCCGAAGTCTTGGTGCATTACGCCTTGGCCGAAGACATTCGCGCCCTCAAACGTGTCAAAGATGCCGTGTCTGCGGGCAAGGCTTTGCCCATGGCGTTGCGCGAGCAACGCATCTGGGGGCCGCGCGAACGCTTGTTTGAACGCGTGTTGCCGCGGCTGAGTGTGGGGCTGCTCAACAAACTGCTGGAATCTGCGCACCAAGTCGACGGCATCGTCAAAGGCCTCAAGGTGGCAGATTGGCCCAGCGACAACTGGCAAGCGTTGCACCGCTTGGCCATGCGTTTGTGCCGCGCCTGCATGCCAAAAACTGCTTGAGGGACAATGGCGCCATGAATGTTTCTGATCACATGCAAGCTTTGGGCTTGCAAGCCAAAACCGCTTCGGCTTTGATGGCCAAGGCCTCTGCTGCCGTTAAAAACCAAGCGCTGCGCAATTTGGCGCAACTGTTGCGCGCCAACGTGCAAAGCCTGCAAGCCGACAACGCCAAGGACTTGGCCCGTGCAAGCGATGCCGGCTTGGACGCGCCGATGCTCGATCGCCTCAAGCTCACCCCCAAAGTGATTGAAACCTGCGCCCAAGGGTGCGAGCAACTCGCCGCCATGCCGGATGTGATTGGCGAAATCATTGGCATGAAGCAGCAACCCAGCGGCATTCGCGTGGGGCAAATGCGCGTGCCAATTGGCGTGTTTGGCATGATTTTCGAAAGCCGACCCAACGTCACGATCGAGGCGGCTTCGCTGTCGATCAAGAGCGGCACCGCGTGCATTTTGCGCGGCGGCTCAGAAGCCATCGAGTCCAACAAAGCGCTGGCCAAATTGGTCACACAAGCCTTGGTAGATGCTGGCTTGCCCGCGGATGCGGTGTTGTTGGTGCAAACCACCGACCGCGAAGCGGTGGGTCATTTGATTGCCATGCCGCAGTTTGTGGATGTCATCATTCCACGCGGCGGCAAGGGCTTGATTGAGCGCATCAGCCGAGAGGCCAAAGTGCCTGTCATCAAGCATTTGGACGGCAATTGCCACACCTATGTGGACGATCCTTGCGACATTGACATGGCGGTGACGGTTGCCGACAACGCAAAAACCCAAAAATTCAGCCCCTGCAACGCGACCGAAAGTTTGTTGGTGGCGCATGGCGTGGCGCAAGTGTTCCTGCCCAAAATTGGCGCTGTTTATGCAGCCAAAGGCGTGGAAATGCGCTGTTGTCCAGTGGCCAAAGCCATTTTGAGCCAAGTGCCAGGCGCCCAACTCAAGGACGCGAGCGAGCAAGATTGGTTTGAGGAATACCTCGCGCCCATCGTCAGCATCAAGGTTGTTGCGGGTTTGGATGAGGCCATCGCCCACATCAACCATTACTCCAGTCACCACACGGAAGCCATCCTTACCCGCGATCACATGCACGCCCAGCGCTTCATGCGCGAGGTGGACTCCTCCAGCGTCATGGTCAACGCCAGCACACGGTTTGCCGACGGGTTTGAGTACGGGCTGGGCGCGGAAATAGGCATTTCGACTGACAAATTCCATGCCCGAGGCCCTGTGGGCATCGAAGGCCTGACTTCGCTGAAGTACAT
The DNA here is from genome assembly GCA_903925445.1 of uncultured Burkholderiales bacterium. Classification (GTDB taxonomy): domain Bacteria; phylum Pseudomonadota; class Gammaproteobacteria; order Burkholderiales; family Burkholderiaceae_C; genus Limnohabitans. The sequence continues at coordinate 8,144 of CAIYFE010000099.1, forward strand.
CGTGCTGGGGCAAGGCGAAGTTCGAAGCTGACTGTTATATTAAAACCGTATAGTCCCAGTATCTTTCACGTTTTACGTTCTTATTCATGGTTCCACACCTCATCACCGCCTTGACGGGCCCCATCAACGAGCTCGAGCAGCGCATTCTTGACTCCATGCCAGCGATTGAGCGCTGGTTTCGACTGGAGTGGATGGAGCACACGCCGCCCTTTTACAGCTCGGTGGACATTCGCAACGCGGGCTTCAAGCTGGCGCCTGTGGACACCAATTTGTACCCCGGGGGCTGGAACAATTTGACGCCGCAAATGCTGCCTTTGGCAGTGCAAGCAGCGATGGCAGCGATTGAAAAAATCTGCCCTGAGGCGCGCAATTTGTTGGTGATTCCTGAGAACCACACACGCAACACCTTCTATTTGAGCAACGTTGCACAACTGCAGCGGATCTTTCACATGGCTGGATTGAACGTGCGCATTGGTTCAATCAATCCAGAAATCAAAGAGCCAACACGCATTGATTTACCCAATGGTGATTCGGTGCTGCTTGAGCCGGTGATTCGCGACAAGCGACGTTTGGGCTTGAAGGATTTTGATCCTTGCACGATTTTGCTCAACAACGACTTGAGCGCCGGCATTCCCGGCATTTTGGAAGACTTGCACGAGCAATATTTGTTGCCACCCTTGCATGCAGGCTGGAGTGTGCGTCGCAAAAGCAAGCACTTTGAATGCTACGAAGAAGTCACCAAACGTTTTGGTAAGTTGCTTGGCATTGACCCTTGGCTCATCAATCCGATGTTCAGCCAGTGCGGTGAGGTCGATTTTGCCGAGGGCGTTGGCATGGAGTGTTTGCGCACCAATGTCGATGCCTTGCTGACCAAAATCAAACGCAAATACAAAGAATACGGCATCAACGAAAAACCGTTCGTCGTCGTCAAAGCAGACAACGGCACCTACGGCATGGGCATCATGACCGTGCGCGATGTGGCCGACTTGGAGGTGCTCAACCGCAAGACGCGCAACAAGATGAGCGTCATCAAAGACGGCCAGCAAGTCAACCAAGTGATCATCCAAGAAGGCGTGATCACGCATGAGCAGCTCAACGATGCCGTGGCCGAGCCCGTGGTCTACATGATGGATCGCTACGTGGTGGGCGGTTTTTATCGCGTCCACGCTGAACGCGGCATCGATGAAAACCTCAACGCGCCCGGTGCAAGCTTTGTGCCGTTGGCCTTTGAGGAAAGCGCGCACACCCCTCAGCCTGGCGTCAAACCAGGCGCGAGCGCGCCCAATCGCTTTTATATGTACGGCGTGATCGGACGCTTGGCCATGTTGGCCGCCAGCTACGAGCTGGAAGCGACCGACCCCGAAGCTGAGAACTACGACTGAGGTTTTTTTCATGGAACAGCACGGTAAATCGTCGCTTGCGGCGTTGACTTTGGGCGCCATTGGCGTTGTGTACGGCGACATTGGCACCAGTGTGCTGTATGCAATGAAAGAAGTGTTTGGCTCGGGCCATGTGCAGTTCACGCCAGAAAACGTTTATGGCATTTTGTCCATTTTCTTTTGGACCTTGACGATCATTGTTTCGATCAAGTACGTGGCGTTGGTGCTGCGTGCCGACAACAACGGCGAAGGTGGCTTGGTGGCCATGTTGGCGTTGGCGTCGATGGCGGTGAAAGATCGTCCCGTGCTGCGTCATCGCATGTTGATCGTGGGCATTTTTGGCACCTGCTTGTTCTATGGCGATGGGGTGATCACGCCTGCTATTTCGGTGCTGTCGGCGGTGGAAGGTTTGGAGGTGATCTCACCTGCTTTCACAAAATATGTGATCCCGCTGACCCTGATCATTTTGTTTGGTCTGTTCGCAGTCCAAAAACGTGGCACGGGTGGCATTGGCAAATTTTTTGGTCCCATCACGTTGGTTTGGTTCGCAGGCATTGCGGGGTTGGGTTTGTTCCACATTGCCGCGCATCCTGAAATTTTGTGGGCCATCAGCCCTTATTACGCTTTGGGGTTTATTTTTTCTGAGCCCAAAGTCACTTTCTTGATCTTGGGCGCTGTGGTGCTGTGCGTCACCGGCGGCGAGGCCTTGTATGCCGACATGGGGCACTTTGGCAAGAAGCCGATTCGCGTGGCGTGGTTCTCCATCGTCATGCCTGCGCTGACCTTGAACTACTTTGGCCAAGGCGCGTTGCTGCTGACAGAGCCTGATGCCGTGACCAATCCCTTTTTCAACATGGCGCCAGATTGGTTGCTCTTGCCCTTGGTGGTGTTGGCGACGGCTGCCACCGTGATTGCTTCGCAGGCCTTGATTTCTGGCGCTTTCAGCGTGACCAAGCAAGTGGTGCAGTTGGGCTTTTTGCCACGCTTGCAAGTGCTGCACACCAGTGTCAAAGACACGGGTCAAATCTACATTCCCTTGGTCAACTGGGGCTTGTTTGTGACCATCGTGTTGGCCGTGATGATGTTCAAGTCTTCCAGCAATTTGGCGGCGGCTTACGGCATTGCGGTGTGTACCGACATGCTCATCACGACCGTGTTGACCTTCTTTGTGATTCGCTACGGTTGGAAATATCCGCTGTGGTTGTGCTTGACGGCCACCAGCTTTTTCTTCATGGTGGATTTGGCATTTTGGGCGTCCAACTTGCTCAAATTGTTTGAAGGCGGCTGGTTCCCCTTGCTGATTGCCACGGCAATTTTGGTGCTGATGCTGACTTGGCGCGATGGGCGTGGCATTTTGTACACCAAGCGCCAAGAAGAAGGTTTGGAGCTGGCCAGCTTTTTGGATGCAGTGTTCGCCGCGCCACCAACCCGCGTGAGCGGTACGGCGGTGTTTTTGACATCGGGTCAAGTTGCTGTCCCCAACGCCATGCTGCACAACTTGAAACACAACAAAGTGCTGCATCTTCAAAACTTGTTTGTGAATGTGCAAAACCATGAAGTGCCTTGGATTGCCGAAGACAAACGCTTGGAAGTCAAAGACTTGGGGCACGATTGCTGGCAAGTCGTCATTCACTACGGTTTCAATGACAACCCAGATGTCCCCGGCGCTTTGGCCAAACTGCACGGGGTGGGTTGCAAGGTGGATCCCATGGCGACCAGCTACTTCTTGTCTCGCGACAGCATCGTGCCCACCGTGGGCGGTGGCATGGCTGCTTGGCGTGAAAAATTGTTTGCCCAGATGCACCTCAACGCCAGCTCTGCGGCTGACTTCTTGAATTTGCCCAGCAATTCGGTGGTCGAGTTGGGCAGCAAAATCGAAATCTAAACCATGCAAATACTTTTTGTGGCCGATCCGTTGGCCACATTCAAAACCTACAAAGACAGCACCTTTGCCATGATGCGCGAGGCGCAGCAACGCGGGCATCAGGTGCTGGCTTGCGAGACCCACGATGTCAGTTGGCAAAGCGGCTCGCTGGTGAGCGCGCGGGTGCAGCGCATTCGCTTGACGGGGGACGCCCATGATTGGTTTGAAGTACAGGCGGTGGAAGCGGCAAAACCTTTGCGCGATGTGGATGCGGTCATCATGCGCAAAGATCCGCCGTTTGACAGCGAGTATTTTTATGCCACGCATTTGTTGGAGCAGGCCGAGCGCGAGGGTGCGCGGGTGTTCAACAAGCCTGCCGCTTTGCGTGAGCATCCCGAGAAGTTGGCCATCATGGAATTCGCGCAGTTCATCAGCCCCACGTTGGTCACGCGCGATGCACAGGCTATCAAGGACTTTCATGCGGCGCATCAAGACATCATCTTGAAGCCCTTGGATGGCATGGGGGGCATGGGAATTTTTCGTGTCAAAGCCGATGGCCTCAATCTAGGCGGCATCATCGAGACGTTGAACCGCGATGGCGCACAAACGGTGATGGTGCAAAAGTTCTTGCCCGCCATCGCGCAAGGCGACAAACGTGTGTTGGTGATTGGTGGCAAGCCCGTCCCCTATTGCTTGGCGCGCATTCCCCAAGGCGGGGAAGTGCGCGGCAACTTGGCGGCTGGCGGCAAGGGTGTGGCGCAAGCCATTTCTGAACGTGATCGCGAAATTGCCCAAGCCCTGGGCCCCGTGCTGGCGCAGCGAGGCTTGTTGTTGGTGGGCTTGGATGTGATTGGGGACTGCCTGACCGAAATCAACGTCACCAGCCCCACGTGCTTTCAAGAAATTTTTGATCAAACCGGATGCAATGTCGCGGCCTTGTTCATGGATGCCTTAGAAGCCGCGTTGCACTGAGGTCGTTCAACCGATCGATGGGTACGCCTGCCCATCCACAAACACTTTGAGCTCACCGGGTTGGAAAGCGGTCCACACTTCGTCGGTGGTCAGCGGTGCGGTGACGATCACCGCCACCCGGTCGTCGGGCGTGGTGTGCTCGGCAAAGTTGATTTGCACATCCCGATCGCTCAAAGTGGCTTTTGAAAATGGAAATTTGCGTTCGACAAAATGCAATTGTGTGGACGCATGAGCCCACAAGGCCTGACCGTTGGAGAGCAAGAAGTTGAAAGTGCCGTGCTTGGCAATGCGTGGCGTGAGTTCTTTGAGGGTCAAGGTGAGTTCGTCGATGGACGGCACATTGGCGTGCGATTTAGATAGCTCTTGCATCAGCCAACAAAACGCGCGTTCGCTGTCGGTTTGTCCCACGGGCTTGAAGCCGCCATGCAACCGGGGCTCAAAGTTTTCTAAGTTGCCATTGTGGGCAAACACCCAGTAGCGTCCCCACAGCTCACGCACAAACGGGTGGCAGTTTTCTAGCGAAACCACGCCTTGTGTGGCCTTGCGGATGTGGCAAATGATGTTGCGACTTTTGATGGGGTAGCGCCGAATCAACTCCGCCACGGGCGAGGTGCTGGCGGGCGTGTGGTCGATGAAATGGCGCAACCCTCGGTCGTTGTCGCCGCCTTCAAAAAACGCAATGCCCCACCCATCGGCGTGGTGATCGGTGATGCCCGCGCGTTGCGCAAAGCCGCTGAAGCTAAAGCTTGCATCGGTGGGATTTTTGCAATTCAGACCTAAGAGTTGGCACATTGGAAAAAAACTCAGTGGTGCGTTAATCCGGATTTTTGTGGGCGCGAATTTGCCATGCTGCCCACATGGCCAAAGCACAAACAGCAGCAAGACCCAAGAAAACTTCATCAAATGCTGCCAATCTTTGCAGCGAAGGTTGCGGGTTGGTCAACACATCGCCGTGGCTGGCCAAGCGCCATTCCAACACGATGCCGCACAAACTGACGCCCGTTGCGCCGCCCAACATGCGCAAGAAATTGATCGTGCTCGCCCCTTGCGGAATGAGTTGAGCGCCGATCGAGCGCATGGCGCCAATGTTGAGCGAAGGCAAGATAAAACCCAAGCCAATGCGACCCAAGATGGCCAAGGCCACCAACACCCACAAAGCGGTTTGCAAGCCCACGAAAATCATCAAGGCAAAAGACAAGGCCAACAAGACCAAACCAAAGCTCACAAACAAATGCGTGGGGTGCGTGCTGGAATAACGCCCCACCACCGCGATGGTGACAGCCAGAATCAAACCCGCGGGCATCATCAACGTGCCCACATGGCTGGGGGACAAGCCCAAGCCGAGTTGTAAAAACACGGGAATCAAGTAGGTCGAGCCAAACAAAGCCGTGCCGTAAATAAAAGCCACGATGGTGCCCATGGTGTAGGCGCGGTCGCCAAACAGCGCCAAGTTCATCAGCGGAGAGCCGCCGGTTTTGAGTTGGTGGTCTTGCCAACCCACAAACAACACCAAGCAGATCAAGGCAACCAGCAGCAGTAAACCTGCGCTCAGTGGGTGTCCAGCATGGATGTCAATCAAGCCATTGAGCAAGCACAAGGTGCCCACGGTGGCCAGGCTCAGTCCGGCAATGTCGAGTTTGGGCTTGTCGTGGTTGGCGCTGCGCCCACCCGGTGCGGTCACCGGCACGTAATGCTGGGCAAGCCAAAGCGACGCAACACAAAACGGCAGCACCATGAAAAACAAGGAACGCCAGCCGAATAAGTCCACCAACAAGCCGCCAATGCTGGGGCCAATCGCAGGCGCCAACACCACGCCCATGCCAAAAAAACTGTTCGCGCGTCCTTGCTCCTCGGTGTCAAACGCACGCAAGATGATGATCGCTGGAATCGGTTGCACCACGCCTGCGGCCAAACCTTCGGCCACCCGCGCCAACAACACCCAATTGAAGTCGCTGGACAAGCCGCCTGCCATGCCCGCCAAGGCGAGCAGCACCATGCATCCGCTGTAGGTGCGGCGATAACCAAATCGCGCCAGCAACCAAGGCGTGGTGAGCATAGAAACCGTCATCGCCACCATGAAGCTGGAGCTGACCCACTGCGCACGTTCTTGCCCCAGCGTGAAGTGGCGGCTCATGTCGGGAATGCCCACATTCATGATGGTGGAGGACATGATCGCCGCCATCGAACCAATCATCACCGTGGCCAGCAACAGCCATCGACGGCGTGTGCCGTAATGACTTTTTAAAGTATCGCTGGAGCTGTTTTGATTCATTTGCCCAAGTGTAGCGAGCCAAACCATGCACAATAGCCGCTGTGAGTTACGACTTTGAGCCAACGCCGCGCGCGGCCGCCGACAGGCTGGAACAATTAGACCCTCGCGCCTACGCCCACTCGCGCAACCATTTGGATGGCGCGGTGAGTGGTTTGTCGCCCTATTTGACCCACGGTTTTTTGAGCGTTCCCGATGTGGCCAGCGTCATGTACCACCGGCATCGCTTGGGAGTTCAGCATCGTTTCATTTTCGAGCTGGGCTGGCGCGAATACTTCCAACACATGCACCAACATTTGGGCAACGAAGGATTGGCGCAGTCATTGAGTCCAGGCGTTTTGCCCGACGAGGCCTACAGCCAAGAGTTACCGCAAGACGTGCGAGCAGGTTGCACCGGCGTGCCCGTGGTGGACAACGCCGTTCGGCTTTTGTATGAAACCGGTTATTTGCACAACCATGCGCGGCTTTGGTTGGCCAGCTACGTGGTGCATTTGCGAAAAGTGCATTGGCGAGTAGGTGCGGACTGGCTGTACGGACATCTGCTCGATGGCGACATCGCCAGCAACTACATGAGTTGGCAATGGGTGGCGGGCACTTTGGGCGAAAAACCGTATTTGTTCAACGCAGAGAGCATCGAGCAATTCGCGCCTGAGTCTTGGTACAGCCGAGGCACAGCGCTGGACACCAGCTATGAGGTGCTCGATATTTTGGCCAACAACCCCGCCACGGTGTCCCAAGCCAGCATGAGTGAGTTGGCTTGGTCGGAGCCTGCGGTGCTGAGTCAACCCTTGCCAGAGCACAACTTGGCTTGGCCATCATCGCAAGTGATCGAAGGCCGCGACGTGTGGTTGGTGCATCCTTGGCATTTGGCCGATCTGCCCTCAGATTTGCCCGCCGATGTGGTGGTGGTCGCAGTGATTTGGCGTGAGGCCACGCAGGCGCATCCGTGGAATCAACGGCGTTGGAACTTCGTGACACAACGCATGCATGCCCTCACCGATGTGTGCTGGTTTGGCACCGAGGCTGAAATTGAACAAGCCTTGTCTTATGCCAAGTGTGTGCATGCCGTGGCGCATCTGCGCTTGCCTGTTTGGTCCAGCGTTAGGGTGCAATGGCGCGCCGCACCTCGTCTTTTCCGAGATGTGGACAAGCTTCAAAACTCGTTTTCTAAGTGGTGGGTGCAAGTCAACCGCAATGTGCGGCACTTGCAACAGTTGGTCTACCCCGTGGCACGACGGGGTTGAGGCTCATTGCTCAGGCGCGGCTTTGACGTCAATCACGAAATGCTCGGTCTCGCCAAAGCAGTTGGGCAAGCCGCGATGCTGCTCGTAAGTCAGCACCACTTTTTGACCAATGTGAGCGTTGATTTGATCGACCACTTGGCTGTCGCGCACGGTGAAGTTGAACTTCTCAGGAATGGCGGGCAAGGTGCTGACCGCACGCAGTTGCTCGCCTTCCCAAGTTTTGCAGACCCATCCTTTGTAGGATATTTTTTGCACAAAGCCCACGCTTTCGCCGCTGGAGTAGGTGAAGTGGTAGGCAAAAAGCAAATACAAACCCACCCCAACACCTGCCGTCAGCACCAAACCGATCAGACTGCGCAACGCAAAGCGCACGAGCTTGTGTGCCAACGCGTTCATGCTTGACCTGCTTTGACTTTCAAGCGCCAGGCATGCAACAGCGGCTCGGTGTAACCGCTGGGTTGTTGCTTGCCTTTAAAAACCAAATCCAGCGCGGCTTGGTAAGCCGCGTCTTGGGGGTGAGCGCTCAAGGACTTGTATTGGTCGTCGCCTTTGTTTTGCTTGTCCACCACCTTGGCCATGCGTTTGAACGTGGCCTTGACTTCTTTGGGTGACACAACGCCATGGTGCAACCAATTGGCAATGTGCTGGCTAGAAATACGCAGCGTGGCGCGATCTTCCATCAAGCCGACATTGTGAATGTCAGGCACTTTGGAGCAACCCACGCCTTGATCGACCCAGCGCACCACATAGCCCAAGATGCCTTGAACGTTGTTGTCCAGTTCCTCTTGTTTGGCTTCGTCTTTCCATTTGGGTTTGGCAACCACGGGCACTTGCAACAAGTCGTTCAAGATCGCGTCGCGTTGTTTGTCGGCGTCGATTTTTTCGAGTTCTTTTTGCACATCGCTGACCTTGATTTGGTGGTAGTGCATGGCGTGCAATACCGCCGCGGTGGGGCTTGGCACCCAGGCGGTATTGGCGCCTGCTTTGGGGTGTGCAATTTTTTGTTGCAACATGGCGGCCATGAGGTCGGGCATGGCCCACATGCCTTTGCCGATTTGGGCTTTGCCGCGCAAACCGCAAGACAGTCCCACCAACACGTTGTTTTTCTCGTAAGCCTGAATCCAGGCGCTGGTTTTCATATCGCCTTTGCGCAGCATGGGGCCCGCCAACATGGCAGTGTGCATTTCGTCGCCGGTGCGGTCTAAGAAGCCGGTGTTGATGAAAGCCACGCGGCTCGCCGCAGCGGCGATACAGGCTTTCAAGTTGACGCTGGTGCGACGCTCTTCGTCCATGATGCCCAGTTTGACGGTGCTGTCGGCCAAGCCCAAGATTTTTTCAACGCGACCAAACAATTCGGCGGCAAAAGCCACTTCGGTCGGGCCATGCATTTTGGGTTTGACGATGTAGACCGAGCCGGTGCGCGAATTGCGAATGCCGTCTTTGCCGTGACCTTGGAGGTCGTGCAGCGCGATGGCGGTGGTCACCACAGCGTCCATGATGCCTTCAGGAATTTCGCGGGTTTGTCCTTGGGCGTCGGTGTACAAAATGGCGGGGTTGGTCATCAAATGGCCGACATTGCGCAAGAACAAAAGTGAGCGGCCATGCAGCTTGACGGGTTGGCCGTCTTTGCCGGTGTAGACGCGATCGGGGTTGAGCCCACGGGTGAGGGTTTTGCCGCCTTTTTCAAACGACTCCACCAAAGTGCCTTTGACAATGCCCAGCCAGTTGCGGTAGCCCAGCACTTTGTCTTCGGCGTCCACGGCGGCCACCGAGTCTTCCAAGTCAAGAATGGTCGAGAGGGCTGCCTCAACGATCAAGTCGCTCACACCGGCGGGGTCGGTCGCGCCAATCGGGGTGTTGCGGTTGATTTGAAGGTCTAAGTGCAAGCCGTTGTGCTGCAACAAAATGGCGCTGGGATGTGCGGCGTCGCCTTGGTAGCCCACGAACTGCGCGGCTTTGGCCAAGGTCGTGGTTTTGCCGTTGGCCAGCTTCACGACGAGTGCGCCTTGCTCCACGGAGTAGCCGGTGCTGTCGATGTGTGAGCCGCTTTTCAGGGGGGCGGTGCGGTCAAGCACGTAACGCGCATACTCAATCACTTTGGCGCCGCGCACGGGGTTGTAGCCCTTGCCTTTTTCGGCGCCGTTGGCTTCAGAAATGGCGTCGGTGCCGTACAGCGCGTCATACAAAGAACCCCAGCGTGCGTTGGCCGCGTTGAGCGCATAGCGTGCGTTCAAAATCGGCACCACCAACTGAGGCCCCGCTTGGGTGGCCAACTCGGCATCTACATTTTTGGTGGTGGCTTTGACCTTGTCAGGCACAGGCACGAGGTAGCCAATTTTTTCTAAAAACTTGCGATAGGCCTTCATGTTTTTGATCGGGCCTGGGTGGGCGCTGTGCCATGCGTCCATTTCGGTTTGCAAGCGATCACGTTCGGCCAGCAAAGCGATGTTTTTGGGCGCGAGGTCTTGCACGATGGCGTCAAAACCTTTCCAAAACGATTCGACGCTCACGCCGGTGTTGGGCAAAACTTCTTGTTCGATGAATTGCTTCAGTGGCGTTGCCACTTGCAAGCTGTGAATCTGGTTGCGGTTGACGGTGTGTTGTGTCATTGGAGATCTCACTTAAAAAATAAAAATCCATTCAAATCGAATCTTAGGCCATACAGCTGACGCGATTCCATCAAGAAATTTCGAGAAGTCTTGACAAATATGCGTGTAATCAAGCTTCAGGCACCAGCAAGCCACCGCGCCGCAGGGCGTGCCATGTGTTGATGGACAAGCCAACAATCACAAATGAGGTCACGGCGCACAGCAGTGTGGCGGGCAGTCGCAGCCAAGCGTTGTGGGTGGCTTGCATCAAGTCCAGGGTCAAGATGGTGAAGGCCGCCAACGGGAAACTCACGCCCCACAAGGGCAAGCCAAAGGGTTGAGCCAGCATGGTGCGCAGTTGCGTCAAGCTCCACAAAACAAAGAAAAACGCGATGCCCCACAGCCCCCAAATCAGGCTGTCGGGTGCTTGCAATTGCATCAAGCTCAAGCCAATCACCGAGGGTGGCACAACGCTGATGAACAAGCTAGGGCTCATGCGCTCGGGCAAGGGGCCGGCTTGCGCCAAACGCACCATCAGCAAGGTTTGCAAAACCGGCCAAAGCAAGATGCCAATGCCCAGTTGTGCGGTGGCCCACTCTTGCATGCCCATGGGCACACCGCCCAATGGCGCCAGCACATTGCCCACCACGGGAATGAAAAACACGGGCGTGAAGGTTTTCAATTGCAAGCCGCCTTCTTGCGGCGGGCGTAACCAGCGCCCCACCACCCAAACGGTGCAGGCCAACTCCAAAACAGAGCCCGCAATCCACAACGTGCGAAGCAGCGTGTTGGTGCTGGCGGAGGTGTTCCAAAACAAACCTTGCCCCCAAGTGGCCAGCAGCAACATGGAAATTGGCAACGTCGCCATGAAGGCATGACGCACGGGATGTTGCAAATCCGCTTGCACCGCACTGGGGTGAACTTGCAAGCGCACGATGCAAGCCAAGCTCAGCAACAAGAAGATCAAAACTGACACGGCGCCAGTGATCAAGCCAATCCCAACAGCCATTTCGCCGAAGATTGTTTTGGCATGCAACCAAGTCTGCGCCAAGCCACACCAGCCCATCACCAAGACAAACCAAGCAGGTGAGAGGTGTTCGATGTTGCAAACCCAGTGGGACAAAAATGAGGTGCGCGCAGCGGTGTGAGTCATAAACCAAGAGTGTAGAGCCCCCATCCATCCCCCAGAAACGAGCAAGGGATAATGGCCGGATGGACAAAATCAAAGCCTTTGAGTCCTTTGTATCGGTGGCACAAAAAGGCAGCTTGACCGCTGCGGCCAAAGCCGAAAACGTCGCGCCAGCCATCATGGGGCGCCGTTTGGACAGTTTGGAAGCCTTTTTAGGCGTGAAGCTCTTGGTGCGCACCACGCGGCGCATCACGCTCACGCACGAGGGCATGGCTTTTTTAGAAGACTGCCAACGCATCTTGGCTGACGTGGCCAATGCCGAGGCCAGCGTCAGTGCGGGTGGCTTGAAAGCCAGCGGCCATTTGCGCGTGACCGCACCCGCAGGATTTGGGCGTCGCCATGTGGCGCCGCTGGTGCCTCGGTTTCAAGATTTGCATCCCGAGGTCAGCGTATCGCTCAATCTGAGCGATCGTGTGGTCGATTTGTCTGCCGAGGGATTTGATTGCGCCGTGCGCGTGGGCGATTTGCCCGATTCGTCGCTGGTGCGGGTGCGCATGGCAGACAACCGGCGCTTGTGTGTGGCCACGCCTGAGTTTTTAAAACGTTACGGCGTGCCGCAAACGCCCAACGACTTGATGCGTTTTCGTTGCCTGACCTTGTCCAGCGATGCTTCCCAAACGCGCGGCTGGGCGTTTCGCATGCCCACGGCTCAAGGGCACGAGGTGATGCATCTGCGACCCAGCGGGCCGTTGGACTGTTCGGACGGACAAGTGCTGCACGATTGGTGCTTGGCGGGCTACGGCTTGGCTTGGCGCAGCACTTGGGAAGTGCAAAGCGACATTCGCCAAGGTCGCTTGGTGTCGGTGCTGGAAGATTTCGCCGCCCCGCCCAACGGCATTTATGCCGTGTTTTCGCAACGCAAACATTTGCCCTTGCGCTTGCGCCTGTGGATCGATTTCCTGAAAGAAAACTACGCCAAGTCCAGTTACTGGAATGCGCACGACGCCAGCGAGGGCGCACCGACATGAGCGAGGCGCCCATCAAGCAGGCGGTGTTGTGCGCCGACGATTACGCACTCAACGCATCCATCTCGCAAGGCATCGTGGCTTTGGCGGTATTGGGGCGCATCACCGCCACCAGCGTCATGGTGTGCTCGCCGCGCTGGCGCGAAGATGCGGCCGCTTTGCGAGAAATGCGCGGACGGCTGGACGTTGGGTTGCACCTGGACTGGACCAGCGAATTTGCACAAGCCGATCGC
>CAIYFE010000100.1 GCA_903925445.1 uncultured Burkholderiales bacterium
CCCACCAACTCAACACCAAGGCAATCACCGTCACGGCAAAGATGGCATAGGTGTATTCGCCCACCGTCGAACGCGCCAACCCAATGGGCAAAAAGCCGGTGGCCGTGATCAATGTGCCGGTGAGCATGGGCATGGCGGTGACGTTGTAGGCGTAGGTGGCCGCGGCAACTTTGTCGTAGCCTTCTTCCATTTTTCGCACCATCATTTCGACCGCAATGATGGCGTCGTCCACCAACAACCCCAAGGCAATGATGAGCGAGCCCAAAGAAATCTTGTGCAAGCCAATGCCCCAATAGTTCATAGCCAAAAACGTCATGGCCAACACCAACGGAATCGTGATGGCCACCACCAAGCCTGGGCGAACGTCCACATACCAACCCCAGCGCCCGCCTTTGTGCAAACCCAAGGACACAAAGCTGACCAGCAAAACAATCACCACCGCTTCAATCAGCACATGCACAAACTCGCCCACCGACTGACTCACCGCCTGCGGTTGATCTTGCACTTTGAGCAGTTGCACACCCGCGGGCAAATTGCGTTCTATGCGTTGCGTGGTTGCGTTCAAGGCTTTGCCCAAGGCAATGATGTCGCCCCCTTTGGCCATTGACACGCCCAAACCAATGACGGGTTGACCTTGGAAGTGCATCTTGACCGTTGCGGGCTCGACATAACCGCGCTTGACTTGCCCGATGTCACCGAGCTTGACCTGTTGCCCTGAACTTCCGCGAATGGGCATGACACGCAATTGTTCCTCGGTGCTGAATTGGCCGGTGATGCGCAAACGAATCGCGTCTTGGGTGGACTGAATCGCGCCAGCGTCTTCCACAGCGTTTTGTTGCCCCAGTTGCGCCAACACGCCGTTGAGGTCTAGCCCCAGCTGCGCCAAGCGTTTTTGCGAAATTTCGACGTAAATTTTTTCGTCTTGCACGCCGTACTGTTCGACCTTGGCCACATCTTTGACATGCAGCAGCTCTTGGCGCACATCATCGGACAAGCGTTTGACTTCGGCAGGCGTGAAACCCGGCGCGTCCAAGGCGTAGATCACGCCAAACACATCGCCAAATTCGTCGTTGAAAAAAGGCCCTTGCACCGTGCGGGGCAAAGTGGCGCGCATGTCAGCAATCTTTTTGCGCACGGTGTACCAAATGTGCTGCACCTCGTCGGGTTTGGTGGAGTCTTTGACTTGAAAGACGATCAGCATTTCGCCGGGCTTGGAGTAGCTGCGAATGCGGTCGACGTTGGGCACCTCTTGCAAAGTGCGCTCGACTTTGTCGGTGACTTGTTCTGCCACTTGCTGCGCCGTGGCGCCTGGCCAAGCAGCGCTGATGACCATGGCTCGAAACGTAAAAGGCGGGTCTTCGTCTTGCCCCAGTTGAAAGTACGAGGCAATGCCCAACACCATCAACGCCACCATCAAGTAACGCGTCAAGGCCACATGTTCGATGGCCCATTTGGAAAGGTTGAAATTGTTCATAAATTCCTCAAGGCCGTGACTTGAAGAGCGAAACTTTTTGACCGTCCGTGAGCACATGCACGCCCGTGGTGACGATTTGATCGCCTGCCTTCAGGCCGGAGGCAATCACCACCTGATTGCCCTCCACGCCCTTGACCTCCACGGCTTGCGGTTTGACCGTCAGGGTTGCGGCATCGAACAACCACACCGACGTGCCTTTGGCATCAGAACGCAACGCGCTGGTGGGCACCACCAAGCGTTGCTGCGACTCCACATTGGCGGGCATCCACACATTGGCCGTCGCACCCAGCACCGTGTCGGCTTGGTTGGCTTGCAGGGCATTGAGCAAAACCGCCTTGACCGTGAAGGTGCGGGTCACTGGGTCGGCACTGGCTGCAATGTCTCTGATTTGCGCTTGCGCTTTTTGTTCGCTCTGCCACAAGCTGATATCCAGCTTCATGCCCGTTTTCAAATGATTGAGTTGATTCTCAGGCACTGAAAAAACCACATCGCGCGCGCCGTCTTGTGCCAAATGCACCACAGGTTGACCAACGGCCAGCACTTGTCCGACGCTGGCATCGACCGATGTGATCACGCCCGGTGCATCGGCGACCAAACGGGTGTAGCCCGCTTGGTTGGTTTGCACATCGCGCTGGGCTTTGGCTTGTTCCCACTGCGCTTGCGCTGCTTTGAACGCAGCTTCGCGGCGCTCTAGTTCAGCGCCGCTGATGAAACCTTGATCAAACAAATCTTTGTAACGTTTGAAATCCGAGGCGCTCAAATCTCGGTTGGTTTGCGCCGCCACCAATTGCGCTTGCGCAGCTTGCGCGGACAACGCGTAGTCTTGTGGATCGATGTCAGCCAAGACTTGCCCGGCTTTGACGCGCTGACCCAAATCGACATGACGCGCCACCAATTTGCCAGCCACGCGAAAACCCAAGGCAGATTCGACACGAGCGCGAATTTCTCCTGAATAACTCAAGGCCGAATCACTGCTGTCTTGACCCACCGTCATCACTTTGACCGCCCGATCCAGCGTGGGCGGGGCTTGCGTCTTACCGCACGAAGTCAACACCAAGGCCGATGCGGCCACAGCCAACACACGGAAAACAACCAAAATTGATTCAGTCATAAGTATTCACAAATTAATAACTAACTGGTCAGCAATCTTACCTGATGAATTTACCCCCTCTGGCGAGGCGACAATTGACCCATGTCCGCCATTGATCATTACGAAAACTTCCCCGTTGCCTCTTGGCTGTGCCCACCGCGTTTGCGCCCTGCGGTACTGGCCATTTACCGATTTGCCCGAACCGCCGACGATTTGGCCGACGAAGGCCATGAACCCGCCAACACGCGTTTGCTGGAGTTGTCTGAATTCAAAGACGAGCTCACCCAATGCTTGAACCCCAACCACACGCGCGATCCACGCTGGGCGCATATTTTTGAACCGCTGGCGCAAGCCATCGTGCAATACCAATTGCCCGTGGATCAAATGCAAAACCTGCTCGACGCGTTTGAGCAAGACATCATCTACACCGCCACAGGCCAACGCTACAAAACGCGCGCCGAACTGTTGCAGTACTGCCAACGCTCTGCCAACACAATTGGGCGCTTGATGCTGCACTTGTACCAAGTCACCGATGACGCATCGCTGGCGCAAAGCGACGCCATTTGCACGGCCTTGCAACTCATCAACTGCTGGCAAGACCGCAAAACCGACCTCTACCGCAGCCGCGACTACTTGCCCTTGGACTGCACCGTCGAAGAAGAACAACACTTCGCACGCGAGCTGATGATGCAAGGCATTGCGCTGCCCAAACGCATACGCGGGCGCATTGGTTGGGAATTGCGCGCGGTGGTGCAAGGTGGCTTGCGCATTTTGGACAAGCTGCAAGCCGACATCGAAAACCCAAGCTTGACGCGTTGGGACAAACTCGTCGTGGCGTGGCGCTGCTTGCGCATGTAAGGGCGGGATAATCGGCTCGCCATGACACCACAAGACTACGTTCAGCAAAAAGCCGCTTCTTCGGGCAGCAGCTTTTATTACGCCTTTTTGTTTTTGCCACCGCAACGCCGGTTGGCGATCACGGCGTTTTATGCGTTTTGTCGTGAAATCGACGACGTGGTCGATGAAATTCACGACCCCGGTGTAGCGCAAACCAAACTGAACTGGTGGCGCAACGAAGTGCATCAAGCCTTCACAGCCCAAGCGCAACACCCCGTCATGCAAGCGCTCATGCCTTGGTGTGCTGAATTTGGCATTCATGAGCAACAACTTCAATCGGTGATTGAAGGCTGCGACATGGACTTGACGCAAACCCGCTACCTCGACTACCCCGCCTTGTCGCGCTACTGCCATTTGGTGGCAGGCGTGGTGGGTGAAGTGTCGGCGCAAATTTTTGGACAAACCCAAAGCGCCACGCAGCAATACGCCCACACTTTGGGGCAAGCGTTTCAACTCACCAACATCATCCGCGATGTGGGGGAAGACGCCTTGCGAGGCCGCATTTACTTGCCCATTTCTGAGCTGCAACAGTTCGATGTCAAAGCCCACGAAATTCTCAACCGCTTGGATTCACCGCGCTTTCAAGCCCTGATGCAATTTCAAGCCGAACGCGCCCACGGCCTGTACGAACAAGCCTTTGCGCTACTGCCCAGCGAAGATTGGAAAACCCAAAAACCTGGACTGATGATGGCCAGCATCTACCGCACCTTGTTGCGCGAAATTCAAGCCCGTCACTTTCCTGTGCTCACCCAACGGGTGGCGCTGACACCGCTGCGCAAAATGTGGCTGGCTTGGAAAATGCAAGCCTTGGGTCGTTTTTAAACCGTGGCTCAACAGCTGCACATCGTTGGCGCAGGATGGGCGGGACTGGCCGCCGCCTTGGCCGCCGATCAAGCGGGCTGGCAAGTCACATTGCATGAAGCCAGCGTGCAAGCCGGCGGCAGAGCACGCGGCCTTGACTTACCCAAGCTGCCCGACCAACTCGACAACGGCCAGCACCTGCTGATTGGCGCTTACCGTGCCACGCTGCAATTGTTCAAACTGGCCGAGCAAGACCCCGATCAGGTTTTGTTGCGCACCCCGCTAGATTTGCGTTGGCCGCAGGGCGAAGGCTTCAAGATGCGCGGCTCGCAGCCCAGCTTGGGCATGTTGCTGGGGGTCTTGCAAGCGCGGGGCTGGCGTTGGCGGGATCGATGGAGCTTTGTCAAAGCCGCTCTGGCCTGGCAACGCAAACATTTCACATGCGATGCCCATTGGCACGTCCAAGACCTGTGCCAACACCACAGCATCACCGACACCGTGATGCAGCAACTGATCGAGCCTTTGTGCTTGTCCGCGCTGAACACACCCACACACCTTGCCAGCGCGCAAGTTTTTCTGCGCGTGCTCCAAGATGCTTTTTTGGGCGGCACGGGCGCGTGTGATTTGCTCATCCCACGCACCCACCTCAGCGCCTTGTTGGTCGATGCGTGTTTGCAAAAATTGCAGCGCAAGCAGCACACGATTCAACTCAAACACCGAGTCAGCCGCGAGGACATTCAGCACTGGCTTCAAACGCCCAACACCCATGTGCTGCTGGCTTGCCCGGCTTGGGAAGCCGCAAACTTGTGCGAGAGCCTCGCCCCCGATTGGTCCGCACAGGCTCATGCCCTGCAACACCGCGCCATTGCCACGGTCTATCTGCGTTGTCTGGATCCCACGTTCAAAGCGCTGGATCGCCCCATGATGGCGCTGCCTTATTCGCCTGAGCAACCTGCACAATTTGTTTTTGATCACGGGCAACTCACCCAACAACCTGGCTTGCTTGCCGCCGTGGTCAGCGATTGCACTTTGGATTCAGAGGCATTGAGCGCATGCGTCTTGGCACAACTGCAAACACAACTGGGCTTGGCACCACTGCAACACGTCAAAACCTTGGTCGAAAAACGAGCCACGTTTGCTTGCTTGCCCAACATGAGACGACCCAGCGCACCCATCCTGCCCAAACTTTGGGCGTGTGGCGATTACGTGCAAGGCCCTTACCCCGCCACGTTGGAAGGCGCCGTGCGCAGTGGTTTTGAGGCCATTGACGCGCTCCAGCGCTGCATCTGAGCAAATGAGCCAAAATGCGCGGATGTTTACATCGCCATTTGCACCCGAGCCCACGTTTCATCACGGACAAACGCCACGCACGGCCATTGTGTTGTGCAATTTAGGCACGCCTGACGCGCCCACGCCAGCCGCGCTGAGGCGCTACTTGGCGGAGTTTTTAGGCGATCATCGGGTGGTCGAAATACCGCGCCTGATTTGGATGGCAATTTTGCACGGCATCATTTTGCTTGTTCGTCCGGCCAAATCTGCCAAAAAATACGCCAGCATTTGGACTGCGCAAGGTTCTCCGCTCAAAGTCTGGACGCAGCGCCAAGCCCAAGCCTTGCAAGAAAAATTCAACGCCAAGGGGCAAGACGTGATCGTGATCTACGCCATGCGCTATGGCAATCCCTCGATCGCTTCTCAACTGGATGCGCTCAAGGCGCAAGGCGTGCAGCGCATTTTGGTGTTACCCGCTTACCCACAATACTCCGGCACCACCACCGCCAGCGTGTTTGATGCGGTCTATCACTGGGGACTCAAAACACGGCACTTGCCAGAGTTTCGTTTCATCAACCACTACCACGACGATGCGGGGTACATCGACGCCTTGGCGCAAAGCATCCAAAGCCACTGGCAAACCCACGGACAAGCCCAGCAATTGGTGATGAGTTTTCATGGCGTGCCCGAAAGAACCCTTCACTTGGGCGACCCCTACCACTGCGAGTGTTACAAAACGGCGCGCTTGTTGGCTGAAAAACTCCAACTCCGCAAAGACCAGTACCGCGTGACTTTTCAATCCAGATTCGGCAAAGCCAAATGGCTAGAACCCTACACCGAACCCACGCTCATCGAACTTGCCCAACAAGGCACTGCCAGCGTTGATTTGGTGTGTCCCGGTTTTACCAGCGACTGCCTTGAAACGCTGGAAGAAATCGCACTCGAAGCCAAAGCTGCATTTTTGGGACACGGGGGGCAGAAGTTTCATTACATCGGGTGCCTCAACGACAACCCCCAATGGATCGATGCGCTGCACGGTGTGTGTCAAACACACATGGGAGGCTGGACAGCGCCATCCTCGCAAGATCTGGCAACCAGCCGCCAAGAGGCCTTGGCGCGCGGTGCTAGCCGATGAAAAAAAGAATTAAGGTTTGCTGGCCGCAGGTGCGGCGGCAGAAGCATTTGCTGGCGCAGGCGCAACGTGGCTTGAAGCCGATGCAGCGGCTTTAGGTGCGGGAGCTGGTGCAGGCGTTGGAGCCTGCATGGGTGCAACGCTTGCGCTGGCGGGCGCCGCTGGTTTTTCAGTCGCACTCGCCGCTTCTTGTGCACCCGATGCCGCATCTTGCGCGCTGGCAGGCACTTCGGCGTCAGGGGCGGCTTGCACCACGGGCGCGGGTTCGGTGGTCACTGTGTCGGTGCTGGGACGCAACACGGCGGCCACACCCACAGCCACCATAAACAAAGCTGCAATCGACCAAATGGGAGTTTTGCTTTTGGCTTCGTCATCGTCTGATGTTTCCAAAGCAGGCGAAGAAGCGCTGGCAATTTCAATTTCAATGCCGTCGGAGAGCTGCGCTTGTGCATGCACTTCGGCTTCGGCTTCGAGCACCGATTCGGGCACATTGAACAACTCGTCCAAGGACACATCCAACAAACCCGCCACTTTCTTGGCGGTGTTGACCTTCACGGACTCGCTGTAAAAAGAGCTGTTGCCACCCTCTTCGAGTTGGCGGACTTGTTTGATCGACAAACAAGCGCGCGACGCCAAGTCGCCCAAAGTCCAACCCTTGGCCTCACGTTGCAAACGCAAGACGTCGCCATTGATGGTGGCTTTATTTTCGGTAGTCATAAAAAGCTATCGGCTTACTTGACCAACAACAATTCGCCTTTGATCGAAGCGCCTTTTTGCACGGACAAGGTGCGATACACCACATGGCCGTCCACCGAAGCGGAGGAAGTCACAATCAATTCGCTGCAAGTGGCTGTGCCTGAGAACTTGCCTTTGATGTGCAAGCTGCTGCAAGTCACCACGCCATCGACTTGACCGCGCGCACCAATGGTCAACTCATCGACTTGGATTTGACCATTCAAAGAACCTTCCACATGGATGGCGCCCTTGGCGGCAATCTCACCGCGGAAAGAAAAGCCTTCGCTGAGGATGGAAGGTTTGGAAGAAGAAGGTGCAGAAATGATGTCCATCATGCCAGCTCTTTGTGGTGTAGGGGTAGAAGTGGAAGCAGGCGAAGACACAGCAGGCGTCGGTGCAATGGGGGCTTGCGCAACCACAGACGACTGCGACTCAGCTTGAGCTTCTTGCTCAACCGTATTGTCCACAGAATTCTCCGTGTTGGGATTAGTGCTGTTGGTTTTGGATTTGTTGAACATATTGAGCCGTCCGAATTACTTTTTGTGGATTGACGGGATATCCGCCAATCAAAATTTCCAAGTGCAAATGCTTGCCGGTTGAAGATGAACCTGTGTTGCCAATGTTGCCCACCACCGATTCATTCGTCACTTTGTCGCCGACCTTGACCAAGATGTTAGCCAAGTGGCCGTAAAGCGACTCCACGCCATTGGTGTGTCTGATCACCACCATGTTGCCGTATTGCTCATTGAACTGCGCAATCACCACAACGCCAGGTTTGACGGGATGCACTTTTTCGTCGCCCGTTTGGCTCAACAAATCAACGCCCGTGTGGAAGTGAATTTGTCCTGTGATGGGATGGCGACGAATTCCAAAATCAGACGTCACCGAATAGTTGGGCACGGGCATCACGCTGGGCAATGCGTAGAGCACCTCACGCAACGAACGGTTGGTGGCCAACTCGTCAGCCACTTTGCCACGCAGCAAGGGGTTGTTTTTGA
>CAIYFE010000101.1 GCA_903925445.1 uncultured Burkholderiales bacterium
ACTATCATGTCAACATGATTGACGCAAATAAAACCCACAATTTAGATGCCATTCAGGCCATGTACTTTGCGTACCGGTCTTTCACGCAGCAACCCGACTTGATGTTGGAAAAACGTGGCTTGAACCGCGTTCACCATCGCATTTTGTTTTTCGTGGCGCGGCAATCCGAACAAACCGTCAATCAGTTGCTCAAAACTCTGCAAGTCAGCAAGCAAGCGTTGAATGCGCCGCTGCGCCAATTGATTGAAATGCAGTTGGTTGAAATCAAACCCAGCACTTTGGACAAGCGCATGCGCTTGCTGTGCCTGACGCCCAAAGGCAGCGAACTTGAATCCCTGTTGACCCAAACACAATTGGCGCAGCTGCAATCGGCTTTTGACCAAGCAGGTTTTGCCGCAACACAGGGTTGGATGGCTGTGATGCAGCTGCTTATTACTTGATACGATGTATATTATGTGAAATTAAAATACTGATAAAAAGAGCCGCCCAAAAGACAAGCAGCCCGACACACTCAGCCCTCATGCAGCCACTTGTTTTCTGGCAAGTCGAGCCAAGTTTTCTTGCACGGCTTCTCGAACAATGGCGTGCAATTCAGCGGTGGATGCAGCGTCAAGTTGCTGGATCAAGGTTTCGCGCATGCGCGGTTCCCAAAATTTGCTGATGTGATCGGCAATGTCAGCTTTGGCTTGTGCTCGGTCGGGCATGCTTTGGAAAAAATCGCCGATGCGATTGGCCATGGTGACGAGGTTTTGAATATCCATTGTTGAACCTATTGAATCAGTGCGGGCTTGAGCCCAAAAGAAATCGATCGGCAAAGGTGTAAGCCACCAGCTTGCCTTGTCTGACGTAGCCCGCCAGTGCCAAATTTTGCTTGTGCGCCAACTCGACCGCCAGCGCTGTGGGCGCAGACACGGCCGCCAAAACACCAGCACCAAAAGACACGGCTTTTTGCACCATTTCAAAACTGGCA
This sequence comes from uncultured Burkholderiales bacterium, assembly GCA_903925445.1. Classification (GTDB taxonomy): domain Bacteria; phylum Pseudomonadota; class Gammaproteobacteria; order Burkholderiales; family Burkholderiaceae_C; genus Limnohabitans. Next base: position 971 of record CAIYFE010000101.1, read on the forward strand.
CGGCTGGTGATGAGCAAAAAACCAGCGCTCGCGTCGGTGCGTTGGCGGGTCAAATGGCCGATCAACTTGTCCAGTGCGTTGTGGCGGCCCACATCTTCACGCACTGCCAAGATGTTGCCTTGCAAGTCAACCCAGGCGGCTGCGTGGGTGGCACCCGTCAACTGCTGCAGGTGTTGCCAACCTTTGAGCTGGTGTTCTGCAAGGTGCACGTGTTGTGCATGCACGCTGACGGTTGGCACAGCGGGCAGTTCACGCTTGACTTGAGACAAACTGTCGGTGCCGCACAAGCCGCAGCCGGTGCGTCCGGCCAAGGTACGGCGCTTGTCTTTGAGGCGCCATTCGCAAGCCGATGAGACTTGCAAATGGAGTTCTAGGCCTTGAGCCGTTGGGTGTTCTTCCACGCTGTACAACTCGTCGGGATGCGCTAAAAGGCCTTCGGTCAAGCCAAAGCCCAACGCGAAATCTTCTAAATCGCAAGGGCTGGCCATCATGACGGTGTGCGAAACACCGTTGAACACCAGCGCGACGGGCACTTCCTGCGCTACATGATCTTGGCGCGAGCGCCCTGCCCCGACTTGGGTGTCGTGTACCGTCAATTCGCACACACCCAAGGGCAAGACTTCGGCGCTGTGGCTCATCATTTGCCCATCACCTCGACGTGTTGCTGCGCTGCGTTGGGCAACAAATCCAACTGTTTCTTGCTGAACTTGACGTAGCGGCTTTGCCAATCTGAGGGTTGATTGACGGCCACCACTTGCACCGCGGTGACTTTGTATTCAGGACAGTTGGTGGCCCAGTCTGAGCTGTCGGTGGTGATCACGTTGGCACCAGATTCGGGGAAGTGAAAGGTGGTGTAGACCACGCCCGGTTGCATGCGATCGCTGATTTCAGCGCGCAACACCGTGCGCCCTGCTCGGCTTTCGATGCCCACCCAATCCATGTCTTGGATGCCGCGCTCTTGGGCGTCGTGAGGATGAATTTCGAGTCGATCTTCGCTGTGCCACAGGTTGTTGGGCGTACGGCGTGTTTGTGCGCCCACGTTGTACTGCGACAAAATGCGCCCGGTGGTCAGTAGCAGCGGGAATTTCTGGGTGACTTTTTCATCGCTGGCAATGTATTGCGTGTTGAAAAAACGGCCTTTGCCACGCACAAATTTGTCGATGTGCATGATGGGTGTGCCAGCTTCTTCTGTGTTTTCGTTGCAAGGCCACTGGACGCTGCCCAAGCGTTCGATTTTTTCGTAACTCACGCCACGGAAGCTGGGCGTCAAATCGG
>CAIYFE010000102.1 GCA_903925445.1 uncultured Burkholderiales bacterium
ACTTCATTGCGCAGCGGTTGGTTTGATTACGCAGCAGAAGAATTGGGCTCCAACAGGTTTGCATCATTGGGTGTGCGCATCTTGGGTCGTGTGGCGCAATTTGCGGGTTTGGATCGACTGGTTTTGCTAGACAACTTGCCAATTTCGACCAACGAACACTTGGCGTGCAACACCGTCGAAATTGCTCAACTGTCCCAAGTCTTGAGTGAACTTCACCCCGATCATTTCATCGGCGTACGCAATGTGTTGCTGCACAAAAACGCAGACTTGATGCGCGAATTAAAACAGCAAGGCTTCGTGTCGCTGCCTGCCCGCGTCATCTATGAATTCGACCTTCGGCAAGAGCCCACCAAAAAACCTTCGCATTTGATGCGTGATTTTTCGGCGCTTAAAAAGTCATCCTTTGAAAGTTGTGTGTTGAATGAAATATCCAACTTGCAGGCCAACCAGCTGCGCCAGCTTTATCAAAGCATTTACATTGAAAAGCACAGCGCACTCAATCCTCAGTACAGCTCTCAATTTTTTTCGGACATGCTGCAATCACAGGTCATGCGCTGTTTGCTACTCCGAGACTCCAACCAAGACGTTCGCGCCTTTGCCATGTTGTATCAGGTGGGCGACACGCTGACAGTGCCTGCCCTGGGCTACGACCGCGCCTTAGAGAATATTGGGCTCTACCGCATGTTGTTTGCTTCCATTTACCAGTACGCCTTGAATTCAAAACTGTTGCTCAATTACAGCTCAGGCGCTGGCGACTTCAAACGCAAGCGAGGCGCAACACCCCATTTGGAATACACCTTGCTGCGCGCGCCGTTGCGTTATCGACTCTGGCAAAAAAAATGGCTGCGGTGGATCGAAACCCAAACCGCAACCCTTGGTGCCAGCGATTTGATCGCTTTAGGCGCTTGAATTCAATTTCAGCGTTGCTTCATGTCCCCTGCAAACTGACCGCCACGTTCAATTTCTAGTTCAGAGTAAGACATCGAGCCGCTCACCTTGCCTGTGCTGTGAATCAAGATGTGCTCTTTGCAATCGATTTTTTCGTTCAATTCGCCGTGAACGTCAATCTCACGCGCCTGAACATCGCCTGTGACTTTGCCTTGTTTACCAATCAAAAGGTCGTCGGCTTTGAGCTCACCGGTGACCGCACCGTTGATGGACACTTTGCCCGGTGCCGCAATAGAACCTTTGAAGGTCACGCCCTCACCGATGATGAGGTTATTGGGAACTGCAGTTTGTTCAGCCATGAAAATTTCCCTTCGGGAGTTGATTAAGTTTTGCCCATCTCCTGAACCTGCACAGACACGTCAAAGAGCTTGGCCTTACCCTCGTAGTATCGGTCAAGTCGCCAATCCTCTAAAACCTCGATGGCCAGCTCGAAATCGGCATGTGCCAGATCATAAAGTTCGCTCAATTTAAATTCAGCGTCAGACTCCAAAGCCAACACCAGTCTGGCAAGTGTCTTGGCCGTTTGCTGATGGGGATCTTGCTCAATGATTTTTCGGGCTCGCTTAATTGCTCTCACATTTACCTCCAAAAAATATTATGTTCAGCTCACGAAGTATGGCATTGAAATTAGCTTTCCTACGCTTCCAAATCAGAATCTTTTGCGTCATGAAAGTGTCATAACCTGTTCATTTTGTTAACTTTTTTAAACTTTCCAAAAAATGAACCAAGTCATAAAAACCGCATTCAAAGCAACCAACCCAACGCGAACTAAAATCTCAGGTTCACCTAAGGATTTGACCCATGGGACGCACCCTTTACGACAAGATTTGGGACGAACACGTCGTCCACACCGAAGAAGATGGCACGGCCGTTCTCTACATTGACCGCCATTTGGTTCACGAAGTCACCAGTCCTCAGGCTTTTGAAGGGCTTCGCGAAGCCAATCGCAAGCTTTGGCGCGTCAGCTCTGTCGTAGCCACAGCCGACCACAACACGCCCACCACAGGATGGGAGTTGGGTTATGACGGTATTTCTGACCCGATCAGCAAAGAACAAATCACCACCCTCAACAGCAACATCGAGGCTTTTGGTGCTGCGGCGTTTTTCCCTTTCATGTCCAAACGACAAGGCATTGTTCATGTGATTGGCCCTGAAAACGGCGCCACCTTGCCCGGCATGACCGTGGTTTGTGGCGACAGCCACACGTCCACACATGGCGCTTTTGGCGCATTGGCTCACGGCATCGGCACTTCTGAAGTCGAGCACGTCATGGCCACGCAAACCTTGCTGGCCAAGAAGGCCAAAAACATGCTGATCAAGGTCGAAGGCTTATTGGCCAAGGGCGTGACAGCCAAGGATGTGGTGTTGGCCATCATCGGTCGCATTGGCACGGCAGGCGGCACGGGCTACACGATTGAGTTCGCGGGATCGGCGATTCGCAGCTTGAGCATGGAAGGCCGCATGACCTTGTGCAACATGGCCATCGAAGGCGGCGCGCGCGCAGGTTTGGTGGCGGTGGATGACAAAACCATTGACTACGTCAAAGGTCGCCCGCTCTCGCCCACTGGCGTGGAATGGGACCAAGCCGTCGCCTACTGGAAAACTTTGCATTCCGATGCCGACGCCGTCTTTGACGCTGTGGTCGAGCTCGATGCAACACAAATTCTTCCTCAAGTGACTTGGGGCACCTCGCCCGAAATGGTGCTGGGCATCGACGGTCACGTGCCCGATCCTGACAAAGAAAAAGATGCCAACAAACGCGGCGCCATGGAACGTGCGCTGACCTACATGGGTTTGGAGCCAGGCAAAGCGCTCAACGATTTGTTCGTGGACAAGGTGTTCATCGGCTCTTGCACCAACAGCCGCATCGAAGACATGCGCGAAGCAGCTGCCGTGGTCAAAAAACTGGGTCAAAAAGTAGCGAAAAATATCAAACTAGCGATGGTGGTGCCCGGCTCTGGCTTGGTCAAAGAACAAGCCGAGCGCGAAGGTCTGCATGAGATTTTCAAGGCCGCAGGCTTTGAGTGGCGCGAACCCGGCTG
>CAIYFE010000103.1 GCA_903925445.1 uncultured Burkholderiales bacterium
GCATTGAGTTTGAGGCTGGCGTAATAGCTCATGGAGCGCGCCAGTTCAAGCTGCATTTTCATGTCGGACACCCGATGACGCAGGGCTTGGAAAGTGGCGATGGCCACGCCAAACTGCTTGCGGGTGTTCATGTAGTCCACCGTGATGGCCATGGTTTTGTCCATCACCCCCACGGCTTCGGCGCACAAGGCGGCAATGCCGATGTCTTGCGCGTGTTGCAGTGCCGTGGCGCCATCGAGCGTGACCAAATGCGCGGGCGTGTTGGCAAGCGTCAACTCAGCGGCACGCGAACCGTCTTGGGTGACATAACCCCGTGTGGCCGCGCCTTGAGCGCCTTTTTCAACCAAAAAGAGCGCCAATTTGCCGTTGGCCACGGCGGGCACCAACCACGCGTCGGCTTGGTCACCCGCGGTCACCACGCTTTTGTGCCCGGACAAGGTCCAAGCGCCGCCCGCTGATGCGGCTTGGGTGTCGCAATGCAGCAAGTGGTAGCGCGCTTTGCGCTCTTGGTGCGCCAACACCACCAAAGCTTCGCCACTGGCCAGCTTGGCGCACCATGCGCTTTGCACCTCACCACTGGCGTAGTGCGTGAGCAAGGCACCCGCCACCAAGGTTTGCGCCAAGGGTTCGAGCACGATGCCGCGCCCTAACTCTTCCATCACCACCATGCCTTCGACGGGCCCCATGCCAAGGCCGCCCAGATCTTCTGAAATGTAGAGACCGCCCAAGCCCAAGTCGGTCAACTCGCCATAGGCTTGGCGAGAAAACCCACCTTGCTGAACGATGCTGCGGCGGCGCTCAAAGTCATAGCCTTTGTCGACCCACTTGCGCACGGCATCACGGAGTTGTTCTTGTTCGTCTGAAAAATTGAAGTCCATGATTTATCCCAATACAGTTTGAGCCACGATGTTGCGCTGCACTTCGTTGGAGCCACCATAAATGGTGGTTTTGCGCATGTTGAAGTAGGTCGATGCCAGCGGCGCACAATGCGCTGCGCCCACATGGTCGCCTTGCCAGCCTGCTTCCATCGCTTCGTGAATGAAGGGCAAGCTGTAAGGACCGGCGGCCAGCATCATCAATTCGCTGTAGCGCTGTTGAATTTCACTGCCTTTGATTTTGAGCAAGCCCGCAATGTCCAGCGTTTGTTTGCCCGATTTTTCGGCGCTCAACACACGCAAGACCAGCATTTCTAAGGCCACGACATCGACTTCGAGCTTGGCAATTTCGTCGCGGAAACGCACATCCTCGTACACGCCTTCTGCTTTGGCGATGCGTTTGAGACGCTCTAACTCACGCTTGGCGCGGTTGACGTCGGCAATGTTGGTGCGTTCGTGCGCCAGCAAATGTTTGGCGTAGGTCCAACCTTTGTTTTCTTCGCCAATGAGGTTTTCGGCAGGCACTTCAACGTTGTCGAACCACACTTCATTGACTTCGCAATCGCCGTCCAACAACTTGATGGGGCGCACCGTCACGCCGGGCGATTTCATGTCGATGAGCAAAA
>CAIYFE010000104.1 GCA_903925445.1 uncultured Burkholderiales bacterium
ACTCACCACAAAAGTGCGATGGCCTTGACTCACCGCGTAGCGAATGAACGAGTTTTCAGGCTGCAAATCCAAGATGTAGAACTTGTTGATGCAAGGCGGGATCAATAAAAAGGGACGCTCGTAAACCTTCGCGGTCAAGGGTTTGTATTCGATGAGTTGGAAAAACTCGTTTTCAAACACCACCTTGCCTTCGGTGGTTGCCACATTTTTGCCAACCTCAAACAGGCTCTCATCGGTCATGGAAACGTGGCCTTGCTGCATGTCGTGCAGCAGGTTTTGAACGCCTTTGGCAATGCTCTCGCCTTTGGTTTCAATGGCTTTTTGTTGCGCTTCAGCGTTGAACATCAAGTAGTTGCTGGGCGCCGTGGCCGCGGCCCACTGCTCGATGGAGAACTGCAAACGCGCTTTGGTTTTGGCATCGGTTTGTGCCGCATCCACCAAGCCCATGAGGGTGCGCGTGTTGAGCAAGTACACCGCCGCCGTGAAAGCAGCCATGGGGTTGTGCGACCAAGCTTCTGCGACAAAACGGCGATCTTTGAGCTGGGGCTTGTCGTGCAGGCTTTGGTTCCACAACTGCGTCGCTTCGGCGATGTAATTTTTTTGCAACGCCTCCAGCTTGTCTGGTGCAAAGCTGAGTTTGGGGGCTGCGCCTTCGCCTGCGGTTTGAAAAGATGTCAGCGCCTTTGACCACGCGTCAGCAAAAGTTTTCTGGAACTGATCAGCCGCGCCACCCCATAATTGCGACATGTCTTGCACAGTTGTCTCCTCTAAATTCATTTGTTGTTTTCAACTGTCGCCAGTATGTCAGTGAAATACCTTCGCTTTACTGACATTCCTCAAACTCCAGAGAAAACCCCTAGATGTATTTGGTCCTGATCGCTTGGTTTTACGTCGCCTTGATGATGGCTGTGGCTGAGGCCATGAGCCCCATTGGAACGGTTTTGGGTGCGGTGTTTACTTTTCTACTCTACGGACTTTTGCCCATGTTGGTGGTGGGCTACATCATGGGCACGCCGGCAAGAAGACGTGCGCGCAAGGCGCAAGCGCTAAGCGCTGCGCCAAATGCAAGCGGCGAAACGCCCAGTCACCCCATCGCGGCGGAACGAAAAGAACTGTGAGCGGTTTTGCACGGTGCACCACGCTGCACTGCCATCGTTGCCAGATACGTGCCTCACGCCCATCAGGTTCAGACGCCAGCGCGCCAGACCCGACAAGTCAGCCAACCATTTGCCCGGCGACGCATCCCTTGGTTTGAAAAAAACGTCTGCTTGCGCGTGTTGGCTCACAAAAGCGGTGCGCACGTCTTGGCCAACCTCAAAGGCGGGTTGACCAATGCAAGGGCCCAGCCATGCGCGCAAGGCTGGGGGCTCGCAATGCGCCGCCGCAGACACCGCGTGTGCTGTTTTCTCAAGCACGCCCTGAGCCAAACCTCGCCAACCTGCATGCGCGGCAGCCACCGCTCTGCCCTGCGTGTCAACCAACAAAACCGGCAAACAATCGGCCACCATGACGGTGCAAGCCAAGTTGGTTTGTGGGGTGCAGGCTGCGTCAAAGGACAAACCGTGGGGCGTTGTGTGATCCAGCATCAACACATCGCTGCCGTGGATTTGCTTCATGAACACGGGTTGCGCCCCTGACAACTGCTGCGCCAATCGTGCGCGGTTTTGCGCCACGGCGCTGGGCGCATCGCCCACGTGATCGCCCAAATTCAAACTGTCATAAGGCGCGACCGACACGCCGCCTTGGCGTGTGGAACACACCGCGTGAACGCCAGGAATCAAAGGCCATTGCAAATCCATCATCGCGCAAGCATATCCCCAAAGCGACCCAGGCCTGAGCGTGTGAAGGTTAGACTTGCGGCTTTGATGTTTTAAAAAGCTTGGCACATGATTCTCGAACTTGCTGACATTCGCATCCAACCCGGACAAAACGCGGCTTTTGAAGAAGCCATCCAACGTGGCTTGGCCACTGTCATTGCCCACGCGCATGGCTTTGAAGGCTTCAAAGTCAACCGCGGCATTGAATCGCCCGAGCGCTACGTGCTGCAAATTTTTTGGACGACCTTGCAAGACCACACCGTGGGATTTCGCGAGTCCCCTGCTTTTGCGCAATGGCGTGCCATCGTGGGGCCGTTTTTCGCTCAAGCTCCAGTGGTCGAGCATTTTGAGTTGGTGGCCAAGTCGGCCTGATCTTTTTTTAAACAGAGGTTTGCATGAGTTACTTGTTCACACCACCCGCCACCGTGGCCGTGCCCGTTGTGGGTCAAAGCGCTTTGTTTCCAGTGCATCGCATTTATTGTGTGGGTCGCAATTACGAAGAGCACGCCAAAGAAATGGGCTTCACCGGTCGCGAGCCACCTTTTTTCTTTTTGAAACCCGCTGACGCGTTGGTGGTGGTTCCTGCTGGCGACACCGGCACCATGCCCTACCCCAGCTTGACCAAAAACCTGCACCACGAAATTGAATTGGTGGTGGCCATTGGCAAGGGCGGCAAAAACATCGCAGCAGCCCAAGCGTTTGATCACATTTACGGCTACGCCGTGGGCTTGGACATGACGCGCCGCGATTTGCAAGGCGAGATGAAAAAACAAGGTCGTCCTTGGTCCATTGGCAAAGGCTTTGACCACAGCGCGCCGATGGGTCCCATCACGCCCGCAGAGCTGGCAGGCGATGTGGTGAACGCAGAAATTTGGTTGCAAGTCAACGGTCAAGATCGCCAACGCAGCCACATCAACAAATTGATTTGGAACATTGCCGAGAGCATTGAACATTTGTCTGCGGCTTGGGAACTGCAACCCGGTGACTTGATTTTCACTGGCACGCCCGAAGGCGTGGCGGCTGTGGTTTCTGGCGATGTGATGCACGGCCACATCACGGGTCTGGGCGACCTCCAAGTCAAAGTCGTTTGAAGACGCCTCCATGCTGCACCGCCCACGAATTCAACACTGTAAGAGTTGCGGTGCAGCCGTGGTCTACCGACTGCCTGACGACGGCGACACGCGCGAACGCGCTGTTTGCGTGGCTTGCCACACCATTCATTACGAAAACCCACTGAACGTGGTGGGTACCGTGCCGATTTGGGAAAACAAAGTCTTGCTGTGTCAGCGCAACATCGAACCTCGCTTGGGCAAATGGACATTGCCCGCCGGGTTCATGGAGTTGGGCGAAACGGTGGCAGAAGGTGCAGCCCGTGAAACCGTTGAAGAAGCCGGCGCGCAATTTGAAATGCAAGCGTTGTTCACGCTGATGAACGTCGTGCGCGTGGGGCAAGTGCATTTTTTCTACCGCGCCAAATTGCTCAGCGATCAATTCGATCCAGGCCCTGAAACCATTCAGGCCAAGCTGTTTGCCGAGCATGAAATTCCTTGGGACGAGATTGCTTTTCGCACCGTCAAAGAAACTTTGCTGCACTACTTTGCAGACGCCAAAACGCAAGGCTTTGGCTTTCACCAACTCGATATCCAATAAGCGATAGCGCTGGTTTTCCCTTAATTAACCGACCACTTGGTCGGCATAAGATCGTCCATCATTTTTGACAGGAAAGGTATTTCATGCGCAAACAATTCAAACAACTCGCCGTTGCTGCTGCTTTGGCTGGGTTGGGTCTGATCGCTCAAGCGGCTGACCCCATCATCATCAAGGTTCATCACTTTTTGAGCCCCCAGTCGATTCAGCACACAGCCATGTTGCGCGGTTGGTGCGACAACATTGCCAAAGACTCCAACAACCGTTTGCAATGCCAAATTTATGCGGCCATGCAATTGGGTGGCACACCGCCCCAGCTGTACGACCAAGCGCGTGATGGCGTGGCCGACGTGGTGTGGACAGTGCCTGGCTACACGGCTGGCCGCTTCCCCAAAACCGAAGTGTTCGAGTTGCCTTTCATGATGACCAATGCAGACGCCACCAGCCGCGCTGCTTGGGACTACTACGATAAAAACGCCAAGGATGAGTTCAAAGACGTCAAGGTCTTGGCCGTTCATGTGCACGGACCTGGCAACATCTTCACGTCCAAAAAGCAAATCAAAACCATGGCCGATATCAAAGGCCTAAAACTGCGCGCTCCCACCCGTTTGACCACCAAGTTGTTGGCATCGATGGGCGCAACGCCTGTGGGCATGCCCGTGCCAGCCGTGCCAGACGCTTTGTCTAAAGGCGTGTTGGATGGCGCCGTGATTCCTTACGAAGTGGCGCAAACCATCAAGATCGATGAGCTGGCGCACTTCACGGCAGAAACAGATCGTTCCTACAACGCGCTGTACACCACCTTCTTCTTGTTGGCGATGAACCAAGCCAAATACGACAGCTTGCCCGCTGACTTGAAGAAAGTCATCGACAAAAACTCAGGCCAAGAGTTGTCTGCTTTCTTGGGTCGCACCCAAGCGGGTAACGATGTGCAAGGCAAAGCCAAAATGGTTGCGGGCGGTCACGTCATCACGGTCATTCCAAAAGCCGAACTGGAAAACTGGAAAGCAGCATCCAGCAAATTGGATGATGAATGGATGGCCGACATGGACAAACGCGGCTTCAACGG
>CAIYFE010000105.1 GCA_903925445.1 uncultured Burkholderiales bacterium
CCGACACGCGGATTTTCAATCCGCTGCTCTACCAACTGAGCTACCAGGCCAAGACCAAAATTATAGCACGATCCTTTTAGCCCTTGACGGCCGAAACGGCTGCGCGCAAAGCCAACAAATAGCTGTCTGCGCCAAAGCCGCAAATCTGGCCTTTCACAATCTCGGCAAACACCGACACGTGGCGGAACGCCTCGCGTGCGTGGATGTTGGACATGTGCAGCTCCACAATCGGGCAAGTCAAAATTGCCAAAGCGTCGCGAATGCCGTAGCTGTAATGCGTCCAAGCGCCGGCGTTGATCAGCACGGCATCGACTTGATCCAAAAAGCCTTGGTGAATGCGATCGCACATGTCACCTTCGCTGTTGGTTTGGAAACACTCCACCTCAGCGCCCAACTCATGACCCAGTTTTTTCAAGTTGGCATTGATCTCGTCCAAAGTGATCGTGCCGTACTGCACGGGGTCGCGCTTGCCAAACATGTTGTGGTTGATGCCGTGAAGCATGAGGATTTTCATAACAACTCTCAGAAAGAAAAAATCAAGAAATGCGTTTGGCTTTGGACAAATCAACACCCAGCTGCTTGAGCTTGCGATACAGGTGGGTGCGCTCCAGGCCCGTTTTTTCAGCCACCCGAGTCATGGAACCATTTTCTTGGTTCAAATGAAATTCAAAGTAGGCTTTTTCAAATGCATCGCGCGCCTCGCGCAACGGCATATCCAGCTCAAAGCTTTGGTGCGTGGCGGGCAACACCACCGCCTGGGTAGACGTTGCTGCACCGTGTGTGGACTGAGAGGCCACCGCGCCCAACGCATTGGATTTGGCCGCAGCAACTGGCGCTGCAGGTTTGCGAGACAAGCCCAGCTCCACCGCTTTGAGCAGTTTTTGCAGCGTGATGGGTTTTTCCAAAAACGCCAGCGCGCCGATGCGGGTGGCGTCCACGGCCGTTTCAATCGTGGCGTGACCACTCATCATGATCACGGGCATGTTGAGTTGCCCGGTGCTGGCCCATTCTTTGAGCAAGGTCACACCGTCCGTGTCGGGCATCCAAATGTCCAGCAGCACCAAGTCCGGGCGATTTGCCAATCGCGCAGCGCGGGCTGCTGCTGCGTTGTCAGCCAATTCAACGGTATGACCTTCGTCATTGAGAATTTCAAACAAAAGATCCCGAATACCGAGTTCGTCATCAACTACCAAAATATTTGCCATGAATGAACTTATCTCGTTGAGTTAGTTTGTGTTGCGGGCTTGCACAGCTTTGAATGATAACGATACTTGAGCCCCGATGACCAAACCCTGATCCTCATGGTTTTTGATATCGATTCGGGCGTTGTGTTCTTCGGCAATTTTCTTGACCACGGCCAACCCCAGCCCCGTTCCTTTGGATTTGGTCGTGACGTAAGGCTCAAACGCGCGCGTGAGGATTTTTTCAGGAAATCCGCCCCCGTTGTCCCGCACCACCAATCGCACGCGCCCTGATTCGGGCACCCAATGGGTGGCAATGGTGACCCAAGGTTGGGCGGTGTTTTGGGTGGCGTCTTGGGCGTTTTGCAGCAAGTTATGAATCACTTGGCGCAACTGCTGCGCGTCGCCCATGATGTTTGGACAATTCAAATCGAGCTTGGCGTCCACGGCCACCAAAGCGTTTTCGCTGCCATACAACTGCAACACGTCTTGCACCAAATCGTTGAGATTCAAGGGCTGCAAATCAGCCAGCGGCAGCCGCGCGTAATCGCGAAATTCGTTGACCAAGCGCTTCATTGCATCGACTTGATCCACGATGGTCTTGACCGACTTGTTGAGCAAGCCTTGTTCCGATTCAGGCAATTTACCGGTGAGCTTCATCTCCAAGCGCTCAGCAGACAACTGGATGGGCGTGAGTGGGTTTTTGATTTCATGGGCCAGCCGTCGAGCAACTTCGCCCCAAGCCTGCGCGCGCTGTGCGGAAACAATTTCCGAAATATCGTCAAACACCAACAACCGCGCGTTGTTGGGCATCACCGCGCCACGCGCTAGCAAGGTCACGGTTTGCTTGGCGTCTTGGGTGGTGGGCATGCCCGAACTCATGGCGTTGGGATTGAGCTCAAAGGACTGCTGCCAATGATCTAACCCATGTTGACTGCGTTCGCCCCAAAAGCTTTCGAACTCCCGCTGCACATGGTGTCCAAAATCGGCCAAGCCTTCGATTTCTTGCAATTTTTTGCCTTCGAATGCGGCCATTGGCACGCGCAAAATGCGTGTCGCGCCGGGGTTGGCGTTGCGAATCAAGCCATCGTCATTCAAGACCAACACGCCGGCGGTCAAGTTGTCCAAAATGGTTTGCAAATTGGCGCGCGATGTATTGACCTGCTCCATGCTTTTGCCCAGTGCAGTTCGGGCATCGAGCAATTGCTGTGTCATTTGCGCAAATGAGCGCGTCAAGCCTTCGAGTTCGTCGCGCCCTTGCAGCACGGGCTTGGGACTCAAGTCGCCGGCGGCCACATCTCGCACACCGGCGGCCAGCAAAAGCAAGGGACGCGCCAACTGATTGCCCAAAAGCACGGCCAACAAGACAGCCCCAAACACGGCCAAAAAAAGTGTCAGCGTCAATGTCCCGATGTACATGCTGCGCAAGCCCTCGCGCCCCAAGGCACGCTCTTGGTATTCGCGGTAGGCCGTCTCAACCGACAACGCATTGCTGACCAAACTCGCCGGAATGGCTTTTTTGACTTGCAACAGCCGAGGCTCGCTGGTGAAGCCTACGCTGGCGGGCGTGATCCAGACAAACACTTGAATGTGCGCTTTGGGCGCGTTGGTTTGATCGGCGTCGTCCAAACCATCGACCACGCTGAATGCGCCCAACGCTCTGGCTTGGCGCACCTGAGACGAACTGGGCTGGCTGGGATTGATGCTGAAGCGAGACGCGCCCGCGCTGGCAATGGCTTGTCCGTTGGTGGTCCAGTAAATCACATCATCGGCGCCCATTTGCTCGCGGATGCGCTCCACAATCAGCGCCGATTCGGCATCTCCGCTGCCCGACAGTTGGGTGGCGTACAAGCGGGACTTTTGAACCAAATCTGTGCTCATGTTGTCAATCGACGCTCGTCCCAAGCTCAAGCCCGCATCCAAAGCGCCTTCTACCTTGACGTCAAACCAGCTCTCGATCGAACGCGACACAAACTGGTAAGACACGCCATAAATCAACAGGCCAGGCAAGATGCCTACGAGCGCAAAAATGGCGGCGATCTTGATCAGCAAGCGGCTGCCAAATTTGCCGCTACGCAAGCGCATGAACAAACGCACCGCCAACCAAACAATGACCAGCATCAGCAAGGTGGCCACCACCACGTTGACCACAAACAACTGACGGTAATTGTGTTCGTAGAGTTCTCGGTTATCGGTGGCTTGGGTCAGCAAGAACAACAGCACCAAGGCCAAGGCCAGCACCACAGCCGCGCTGACCGCGATCAACCAGCGCAGTTGAATCCGAGGGGATTGCTGATTGGGCAACACGGGCAGCCTCAACGTGCTGACTCTAAGTTCAAGCGCACCGACTTGCTGAATGACAAATTCCAGTCGTTCTGCGTGGCCGCGCCGATTTGCAGCGGCCTGGGCAGTTGCGCCAAATCGAGGCGAAATTTGAATTCAATGTAGTTTTTGGCTTCGGTGTCCAAGTCGCTCAAATTGGCCAGGCGCCATTGCGAGACATGCTGAATGCTGCTCAAAGCCTCGTCCAGCGTTTCGAATGTTTGCCCCATGGTCACGCCCGTGCCTGAGGCCGTGAAGGGTTCTGGCGAAGTTGTCACGCGCCAGCGACGCGTCAAAGGCATGTAACTCAAGCGGCTGTTGCGCTCCACATGGGCCACCACTTTGTCATAAAAATACCAACGGTCGCGCATGACATCGGCTTGGGTGACAAAGTACAAAGAGACGCCTTTGTACATCGCGTCTTCCAGCACTTTGGGCACTTCAAACACCAAGTTGGCGGACAAGAACAACACGTTTTCTGTGCGCTCGAGTTTGAAATCCTGCCAATCCACGCTGGTTTGTGCGTGCGCTTGCAGCCCGCCCAGTGGCAACAGCAAAAGCGCACACAACCAAGCGCGCAGATTCGAACCGACTTGTCGTTCAAGCAGGCGCGTTTTTTTCCAGCAGTGCGTAATAAAAGCCATCGTGATCACCAGCCAGATTGTCGGCGAGAGCGGGTGTCGCCAAGCCGTTTTGGGGCTTTAAATGCCCCACAGAGGGCAAGTGGCGGGCCTCTGTGTTGCGTTGAACAAACGCTTTGATCTGATCTTCGCCCTCCGCCTTGAAAACCGAACAGGTGCAGTACAGCAGCCGCCCACCCGGTTTGAGCACGGTCCACAGCTGTTGCAACAGGTTGGCTTGGATGGCCGCCAGCTGGGCAATGTCAGATTCGCGACGCAACCAGCGCACATCGGGATGGCGCCGCACGATGCCAGACGCACTGCAAGGCGCATCCAACAACACCGCATCAAAGGCTTTTTGATCCCACCACTGCGCCAGCTGGGCTGCATCGGCCACTTGAATGTCGGCCTTCAAGCCCAGACGTTGCAAGTTTTCATCGATGCGTTGGGCTCGCTGCGGATCGATTTCCAGCGCCACGACATGCGCTGCTTGGGGCAACAGCTCCAACAAATGCGCGGTTTTTCCGCCAGGCGCGGCGCAGGCATCCAACACCCGCATCGGCAGCTCATTGGCGCCTGCCAACAAAGCCGTGGCTGCGTGCTGTGCCGCAGGGTCTTGTACCGAACACCACCCTTGGTCAAAACCTGGCAAATCGTGTACAGCGCGGGCTTGCAGCAAAGTCAACCCCTGCTCGCCCACCGCTTGAGAAACCACGCCCGCTTGCTCCCAACGGGCTTGCAAGGCTGCGCGCGTGGTGCGCTGGGTATTGACGCGCAAGCTCATGGGAGCGGGCGCATTGTTGGCCTGCAAAATGGCTTGCCAATCGGACGGGTAATCTTTTTGCAGTCGCTTAATCCACCACAACGGATGGTTCCACACGGCGGTCAAGTTGTCCTGGGTTTGAGCCACCAAGGTTTCGCGCTCGCGCAAAAACCGGCGCAAGCAAGCGTTCAAAAAATTGGCTTGCGCTTGAATGGCTTTGGTTTTCTTGGCCGCCTCAACGGCTTGATTGACCAAAGTAAAGGGCTCGTAAGGCGCATTCGCCTCGTCCCACGCCAAAGCCAAGGCGCTGCACAACAAGGCATCGGCCAATGCAGGCGGCGGGCGTTTGACCAATTGATCACGCAACGCCTGGGCGCGGCCAAGCTGGCGCAACACCTGAAAAAACAAGGCTTGAACCCCGGGACGCAAGGGCGAGGCCACCGCCTCCAGCGCCGCAGTGCCCGAGCTACCTTGACGCACTTGCTTCACTGCTTGTGCCACAGCTTGCAGCAACTGCCACAGCTGCTTGGAAGGCAAAGATGTCACTCGAGAATTCGTCCTGGTTTGTATTTGAAAACCCGCGCCATCCAACTGGCGGGAAACATCGCAATGGCTTCGTTGTAGTTCAGCACGGCTTGGTTGAAACGTTGCAAATCGGGCTGAATCGAGATGCCCAATTCGGTCCAACGCTGCATGAGTTGCGGCGGCACGGAGATGTAGAAAACATCGGGATGGATCAACGCTTCCCAAGCGTCTTGCAAATCTTTGCTGGTCGCCACCAAAGCAATGGCCGACGAAGGCTCCAGCGGATGCTCTTGCATGCGCGCCAAGGCCATGGCCGATAAGTTTGCAGCGACTTGCAAGCGCGTCCAGTGACTTGCCCCCATTTCTGGTGCGATGGACGCATGCCAGCCGGCGGCCGAGGTCACCGCTGCCGTGGTGACTTCTTGCACCAAGCCTTGGTAGCGCAGCATCAACTCTTCCAGCACCGCGAACTGCTTGGACACAGCATTGCGCAATGCTTGCAAGCGTTGATACGCACCGACGGCCCAAAACACCATCACTCCCAAGAGCAACCAAGTCCACTCTGTTTCAAACATGCTGCCTCCTTCGCGCGAATTTGCTGCAAAAAACAAAGGCCCTTGCGGGCCTTTGTTTCACAGCGCTTAGGCTTGTCCTGAGCCTTCGTCCGCCGCGTGAGCGTGGGCTTCGCTAGAAGCTTGCTCAAGTTCAGCGGCCTCAGCCTCGGCAATGGCGCGACGCTCTGCGTCATCCATCGCGTCCTTGACCTTGCGGGCTTGGTGATACGCCATGCCAGAGCCTGCAGGAATCAGGCGACCGACGATGACGTTTTCTTTCAAGCCGCGCAACTCGTCGCGTTTGCCCATGATGGCCGCTTCGGTCAACACCCGTGTGGTTTCTTGGAAAGAAGCCGCAGAGATGAACGAGTCGGTCGACAACGAGGCTTTGGTGATACCCAACAACAAGTTGCTGTAGGTCGCAGGCAGTTTGCCGTTGGCTTGCAGATCTTCGTTGGTGTTGAGCATTTCGGAGCGCTCGACTTGTTCGCCAGCGATGTAGCTCGAATCGCCAGGATTCTCGACCACCACGCGGCGCAACATTTGGCGCACGATCACTTCAATGTGCTTGTCGTTGATCTTCACGCCTTGCAAGCGGTAAACGTCTTGGACTTCGTCGACGATGTAACGCGCCAACTCTTCCATGCCCAACAGACGCAAGATGTCTTGTGGATCGGCGGGGCCGTCCACAATGCTTTCGCCTTTGTTGACCACTTGGCCTTCGTGCACCAAGATGTTTTTCTCTTTGGGGATGAGTTCGTCCCACACCTTGCCGTCTGGGTCGGTGATTTGCAAACGCACCTTGCCTTTGGTTTCTTTACCAAACGATACCGTACCGGTCATCTCGGCCAACATGCCCTTGTCTTTGGGCGAGCGGGCTTCGAACAGTTCGGCCACACGTGGCAAACCGCCGGTAATGTCGCGGGTCTTTTGACCTTCGACAGGGATACGCGCCAACACTTCGCCTGGGCCCACGTCTTGGCCGTCGCGCACTTGGATCAACGCGCCAATCTGGAAGCCAATCGTCACCGAGTGATCGGTGCCGGGGATCTTGACTTCTTTGCCCGAGGCGTCGATCAGTTTGACCTGTGGGCGCACCACTTTGGTCGAAAAACGACGTTTGGGGTCAATCACCACCAAGGTCGACAAGCCGGTGACTTCGTCGACTTGTTTGGCAACGGTCAAGCCTTCTTCGACGTTCTCGAATTTCACCTGACCGGCAAATTCGGTGATGATCGGACGGGTCAATGGATCCCAGTTGGCCAAGATGGTGCCAGCCTTGAGCGTTTGGTCGGCTTTGACCGACAACACCGCGCCGTATGGCACTTTGTGACGCTCGCGCTCGCGACCGTGTTCGTCGCTGATGATGATCTCGCCCGAGCGAGAAATCACCACCAACTCGCCTTTGCTGTTGGTCACATAGCGCATCGTGGCGTTAAAACCAATCACGCCATTGGACTTGGCTTCCACGCTGGAGGCGATGGCAGCACGTGAGGCCGCACCGCCGATGTGGAAGGTACGCATGGTCAACTGCGTGCCAGGTTCGCCGATGGATTGCGCCGCAATCACACCCACGGCCTCGCCTTTGTTGACCAAGCCGCCACGACCCAAATCGCGGCCGTAGCACTTGGCGCACAAACCAAAACGTGTTTCGCAATTCAGCGCGGTGCGCACTTTGACTTCGTCAACGCCTTCGGCTTCGAAGATGTCGATCATGTCTTCGTCCAGCATCTCGCCGGCTTTGGCCAGCACGGCTCGCGTTTCTGGATGCACCACATCTTCAGCCGCTGTGCGACCCAAGATACGGTCACGCAAAGATTCGATCACTTCACCGCCTTCGACAATGGCGCGCATGAGCTGGCCGTTGCTGGTGCCGCAATCGTCTTCGGTCACGACCAGGTCTTGTGTCACATCGACCAAACGACGTGTCAAGTAACCCGAGTTCGCAGTTTTCAACGCGGTGTCGGCCAAGCCTTTACGTGCGCCGTGGGTTGAGATGAAGTACTGCAACACGTTCAAGCCTTCGCGGAAGTTCGCCGTGATCGGCGTCTCGATGATCGAGCCATCTGGCTTGGCCATCAAACCGCGCATACCCGCCAACTGACGAATCTGAGCCGCAGAACCGCGCGCACCCGAGTCGGCCATCATGTAGATGGAGTTGAAAGACTCTTGTTCGACTTCTTTGCCGTGACGGTCGATGGTTTTCTCTTTGCGGAGTTGATCCATCATCACTTTAGAAACCGCATCGCCGGCCTTACCCCAGATGTCCACCACCTTGTTGTAACGCTCGCCAGAAGTCACCAGACCCGAGACGTATTGCTGCTCGATGTCTTTGACCTCTTTTTCGGCCTCGGCAATGATGTTGTGTTTCTCATGCGGCACCAACATGTCGTCGATGGCAATCGAGATACCAGCGCGTGTCGCCAAGCGGAAACCGTTTTGCAACAGTTTGTCAGCAAACACCACGGTTTCTTTCAAACCGCACTTGCGGAAAGCCGTGTTGATGAGTTTGGAAATTTCTTTCTTCTTCAACGCTTTGTTGAGGTTAGAGAAAGGCAAGCCTTTGGGCAAAATTTCAGACAAGAGCGCACGACCCACGGTGGTTTCGACCATGCTGGTGCTGGGTTCGAATTCGCCGGTTTCTTTGTTCTTGGTCCACTCGGTCAAGCGAACATTGACTTTGCTGGTCAATTCAACCACGTTGGCATCCAGCGCACGTTGCACTTCGCCCACGTCAGCAAAAATCAAGCCTTCGCCTTTGCCGTTGATGCGTTCACGGGTTGCGTGATACAGACCCAGCACCACGTCTTGCGACGGCACGATGGAAGGTTCGCCGTTGGCAGGGAACAAGATGTTGTTAGAAGCCAGCATCAAGGTGCGGGCTTCCATTTGCGCTTCCACCGACAAGGGCACGTGAACGGCCATTTGGTCACCGTCGAAGTCGGCGTTGAAGGCCGAGCAAACGAGAGGGTGCAGCTGAATGGCTTTGCCTTCGATCAAGATGGGCTCAAACGCTTGAATACCCAAGCGGTGCAGCGTTGGCGCACGGTTGAGCATCACGGGGTGCTCTTTGATCACCTCTTCCAAGATGTCCCACACCACGGGAGTTCCGGCTTCGACTTCTTTTTTCGCTGCTTTGATGGTGGTGGCAATGCCCATCGCTTCAAGGCGCGAGAAGATGAAGGGCTTGAACAATTCCAGCGCCATCAACTTAGGCAAACCGCATTGATGCAGTTTGAGGGTTGGGCCCACGGTAATCACAGAACGACCCGAGTAATCGACGCGCTTGCCCAGCAAGTTTTGACGGAAACGACCGCTCTTACCTTTGATCATGTCGGCCAACGATTTCAGCGCACGTTTGTTAGCGCCGGTCATGGCTTTGCCGCGACGACCGTTGTCCAGCAAGCTGTCCACGGCTTCTTGCAACATGCGTTTTTCGTTGCGCGCAATGATTTCAGGCGCCTTGAGTTCGAGCAAACGACGCAGACGGCTGTTGCGGTTGATCACGCGACGGTAGAGGTCGTTCAAATCGGAAGTCGCAAAACGACCGCCATCCAAAGGCACCAAAGGACGCAAATCGGGTGGCAACACGGGCAGCACCGACATGATCATCCACTCAGGCTTGATGCCTGATTTTTTGAAGGCTTCGAGCAACTTC
>CAIYFE010000106.1 GCA_903925445.1 uncultured Burkholderiales bacterium
AAAGATCAAGACACCATGTAAGCGCCATTGCCCGTGGCCAGCAGCTTGCCATCTTCGGCCATGAATTCCATGCGGGTCGATCCAACGCGAGACCCCAAGCGCAACACCTCGGCGCGCAAGACAAAGCGTTCGCCAATGGAAGGGCGCAAGTAATCGACTCGCAAGTCAATCGTGCCCATTTTCATGAAATGGGCCAAACGCTGATTGACCGACTCATCGATGTAGCGTGACCCCAAAGCCGCCATGCAAGCGCTGCCGCCAATGGCATCCAATGCGGCGCTGATGACGCCACCGTGCAAGCGGTTGTAGGCAAAGTGCCCCACCAAATCAGGCTTCATGTCCAAGCGAGCCACCACATAGTTGGCTCCTAACTCGGTCAACTTCAAACCCAGCACACGATTGAAGACAATTTTGTCTTCAAAAATAGCCCGCATGCCTTCGACAAATTCCGGCTCGAAAACACTCTGAATCACAGCTGGTGTCATGGCGTGGCTCAATGGATGTTTGAAAAATCAGGGCGACGCTTTTCCATGAAAGCCCCAAAGGCTTCACGCGCTGCGGGCTCACGCAACATGCGCCCAAACGAAGCGCCTTCTTGCGCCATTTGTGCTTTGATGTGTTCGGCTTGGCCTGCTTTCATCAAGCGTTTGGTCTCAACCAGTGAGCTGATGGGCTTGGCAACCAATTTGCGCGCTTGGGCTTGGGCGTAGCTGTTGACTTCTGTAGGCGGCAGCACGCGGTTGACCAAACCCACTTCAAGCGCCGCTTCAGCCATGAATGGATCGCCCATCAGCAACGCTTCTGCAGCGCGGTGGTAACCCATCATTTGCGGAACCAACAAGCTTGAAGCGGCTTCTGGACACAGCCCCAGGTTCACAAATGGCATGGAAAACGCCGCGTTGTCTCTCGCATAAACAAAGTCACAGTGAAACAAGAGCGTGGTGCCAATGCCCACCGCAGGCCCCGCCACAGCGGCCATGATGGGCTTGGGAAAACTCGCGATGTTGCGTAAAAAACGAAACACCGGCGAGTTTTCTCCAGCAGGCGGCGCATTCAAGAAGTCAGCAATGTCGTTGCCCGCACTGAAGATGGTTTCATGACCTTGAATCAACACCACGCGAACCGCCGAATCATTCTGCGCTTGCTCTAAAGCGTCGGCCAAAGTGGCATACATGGCAGAGGTGATGGAGTTCTTTTTATCCAGGCGATTGAAGGTTAAGGTCATCACGCCTTGGTCGATGTGATTCAAGATGTCGGTCATGTTTACTCCAGTTTATTGAGTTCGAATCCAAACTTGCGTGCGATAAAACGGGCCAATGTAGCCGCGCACTCGCAATTTTTTGCCTTCTTCTTGGGGCACCATGCGCACGGTGTATTCCTTGCCATTTTCGGGATCAAGGATTTTGCCGCCTCCAGCCCACAGATTGTCCGCCCCTTCTCGCTTGACGCCGCGCACGATTTCAAGGCCCAAGACGGGTTGGTTTTTGCGATCATCTTTGCACTCTTCGCACAAAGTGGATTCGGTGGTGTCTTTGTTGAAGCTCTTTTTGATGCGACCTGACAACACCCCGTTTTGCTCCACGATTTGAATCTCGGCGCGGACTTCGTTGGTGTTGTCATCCACGGTTTGCCAAGTGCCAACAGGCGTCATTTGCGCAAAGCTGCTCAGCGAAACGCCCATGAACAGGGCTGCCAATGTTTTGAAAAAAATACGGTTTTTCATCTGTCTCTTTCGGATGACGTCATTGTGATTGAACGCCTCGTCACAAAAACACAGCCTCTGTCTCCATCAGCACAGCCGATCCCGCCCGTGCAGTCGCCATGAGCGATGCAGTTTCGGGGAACAGCTTGGCAAAGTAAAAACGCGCTGTTTGCAACTTGGCTTGGTAGAAAGGATCGCGATCGCCTTGTTCGATTTTTTGCAACGCCACTTGAGCCATGCGAGCCCAAAAATAGCCGAACACCAAGTGTCCAGTCACGCGCAAATAATCGACCGCCGCAGCGCCCACCTCATCGGCGTTTTGCATGGCTTTGTAGCCAATCTCGCCTGTCAATTGCGTCAGTTGCTGACCGAGTTGCGTCAGCGGTTTTGTGAACTCCACCATGTCTTCCTTGCCCTGTGTCTCCTTCACCAAGTTGGCAATTTGCTCTCCGAATTTTTTCAAGGTTGCGCCTTGGTTGCCCAAGACTTTGCGCCCCAACAAATCCAAACTCTGGATGGTGTTGGTGCCTTCGTAAATCATGTTGATGCGCGCATCCCGCACGTACTGCTCCATGCCCCATTCACGGATGAAGCCATGACCCCCAAAAACCTGCATGCAAGAAGACGTCGCCGTCCATGCGTTGTCGGTGATGAACGCCTTGACAATGGGCGTCAAGAGCGCGACCAACTCCGCAGATTCCGCACGCACGGCGGGGTCTGGATCGTTGAGCTCTTTGTCAATCAACAAAGCGCAATACAGACTCAGCGCTCGCCCGCCTTCGGCATAGGCTTTGGCGGTGAGCAACATTTTTCGCACGTCGGGATGCACCAAAATGCTGTCGGCAGGTTTGCTGGGTTCTTTGACGCCGGTCAAGCTGCGCGACTGGATGCGATCTTTGGCATAGGCAACCGCGTTTTGATAAGCCACTTCGGTCAGTCCAAGCGACTGCATGCCCACGCCAATGCGCGCTGCATTCATCATCACGAACATGGCTGCAAGTCCTTTGTTGGGTTGCCCCACCATCGTTCCGATGGCGCCATCTAAAACCATTTGGCAGGTTGCGTTGCCGTGGATGCCCATTTTGTGCTCCAGGCCGCCACAGTAAATGCCATTGCGCTCACCCAAGCTGCCATCGGCATTCACGTTGAACTTAGGCACCACAAACAAGCTGATGCCTTTGCTGCCAACTGGCGCATCCGGCAAGCGTGCCAACACCAAGTGCACGATGTTGCTGACCATGTCGTGTTCGCCCGCGCTGATGAAAATTTTGTTGCCCGTGATGCGGTAAGTGCCATCGGCTTGCGGCTCTGCTTTGGTTCGCAACAAGCCCAGATCGGTGCCGCAATGCGGTTCGGTCAGGCACATGGTGCCGGTCCACTCGCCGCTGGTGAGTTTGGGCAAATACAGTGACTTTTGCTCATCTGTGCCGTGCGCGTGCAAGGCTTCATACGCACCGTGCGTGAG
>CAIYFE010000107.1 GCA_903925445.1 uncultured Burkholderiales bacterium
ACACAAACCGCTTGGTTTTTTTCTGAAACGCATTCTCCACAAAGTCACCCGTCAGCGAATCAGGTGCCGTGAGGTGCTCGCGCGACAAGGTGAAGGCTTGGCGCGCTTCGGGCAATTGCTGACTTTTGAAACGTGCAACGCCCAACAGACCCCGCGTCAAAGCCGTGGTGTAGTGCTTTTCACCATGCACCGTGACCTGAGCGTTCAACGCCGAACTCAGCACGTCCAAAGCGCGCGCGGAGTCCCCCGATTTGAGATAAATGAAAGCGCGCAGCTTGGGGTCCACCACGTTTTCAATTTTGACTTGACCCCCTTGTGTATCCACCTCCATGCTGTTGAGCAAGGCCAAGGCTTTGTCCCATTGATCCATGCCCATCCACGATGTCAGCTCTCGGGCTTTGAGGCCCAGCCACAGGTTGGACTGCTTAGGAATACCCTGAGCCAATATCAGTGTCTCTGTGCGTTGCAGGTAGGGAAGCGCCTGCGCATAATGTCCAGACCCATTGGACAAGTCTGCAATCATCAAATAGAAATTTGCCATGTGGTTGTCGTTGAAGCCAGTGGCTTTGGCGACTTGCAAAGCTTCGCGCAAAGACCACTCGGCGCTGGCAAACTGCCCCATCTGCACTTGCTGGTTGACCAAATTTCCAGCCGCCTGCACCGCTGTTCTATTGGCGTAGGTTCGGTAAAGCTCTGAGTTGGCGATGTTGACCACACGCAACAAATCTTTGGATTTTTCAACCGCCAGTTTGCTGGTGGCAATGCTCTCATCCCATTTGCCTTTGCGCATCAAGTAAAAAGACTTGGCCGTCAGAAATTCAGTTTCCGCGCGCGCAATCCAATGCACCAACTCCCCTCTTCTTGGCACATTCGGCAACTCATAACGCACCAATTGCTCTGCTTGGTCCAGCAACTCACCTGCGCGTGACAGGTTGTTGTCTTGAATGTAGTCACCGGCCATGAACACGCGGATGCGCACCGCTGCGTGTGGAAATTTAACCTGGCTGAGAATTTCTTGACCCAAGGCATAGGCCTCTTCACGCTTGCCAATGTGAGACCAAAAACTGCGCAAACCCCACTTGCCATCGGCGTCAATCTTGGCCCATTCGATGAGGTTTTTTTCGCGCACACGGAAATCACCCAACAAAATTGCGGCCTGCTCTTTGCGCTTGTGCACCTCGATTTGCGTTGCGTACAGGGAGTTGGGGTCAACCGGTTCCTCCAGCACAGCGCGCAACTTTTGCTGCTGCTCAGGACTGAGCTTGGCGATGGGCTCCATCAGCTCTTGCGCGCTCAAACCCACCACCCAAGCCGTCAGAAAGAACAGACCCACCATCCGACAACATTGGGTCAACTTGACAGCCAGCATTTGTCTCAACCTCCTCCTGAATGAACCACCCAACTCGGAGCCAGCTTGGTGCATGTGACAACACGTTGGACGGTTGAGTTTCGTCTCACGCCTCAAGGCGTGGCCGCTTGCCAATCCCCGCCCAAGGCCTTGACCAAAAACACCGAGGTCAACAAGCGCTGCCCCAGCAACTGAGCCGCCAAGCGCTCGCTGTTGAGT
>CAIYFE010000108.1 GCA_903925445.1 uncultured Burkholderiales bacterium
ACCCCGACACGGTCGAGGCGCAAATCCAGTCGAGCGTGATCTTTGGTATGGGCGCAGGCCTGAAACACCAACTCACCATGGCCAATGGTCGTGTGCAGCAAACCAACTACAACAACTTCGCGCCTGTTCGCATGTACGAAGCGCCCAAGATCGACATCACCTTGGTGCAAAGCAACGAGAAGCCCGGCGGTATCGGCGAGCCTGCAACTGCGGTTGTGGTGCCTGCCATTGCCAACGCGGTGGCTGCATTGACGGGTAAGCGCGTGCGTCGTCTGCCCATCACGGCTGACGCCATCAAGCAAGCCTAAGTCGATTCGCAAAGACCGTCGCATGGAAAGTTTGGACTTGCGCGTTTTGGGGGATGTGCTGGCTTGGCGTCAAGCTGGGCGGCGCGTCACCTTGGTCACCGTGGTGGAAACATGGGGCAGCGCGCCCCGTCCACCCGGGGCTTTGTTGGCGGTGCGTGACGATGGCGTGGTCAGTGGTTCGGTGTCGGGTGGGTGCGTCGAAGACGACCTGATTGCCCGCATCAAAGCCGGTGAATACGACCATTTATCGCACCCCAGCATGGTGGCCTATGGCGTGAGCAAAGAAGAAGCAGCCCGTTTTGGGTTGCCTTGCGGCGGTACTTTGCGTTTGGTTCAAGAGCCCGTGGGCGATGTCACGTGGGTGCAAGAGGTGCTCAATCGCACGGCTTCGCATCAATTGGTGGCGCGTACCCTGACGCTTGCAACCGGTGCGGTGAGTTTGCGTGAAGCAGCGCGCAGTGATGCCATGCATTTTGATGGCAGCACGCTCACCACCTTGTTTGGTCCGCGCTGGCGCTTGTTGTTGATTGGCGCTGGTCAGTTGAGTCAA
Organism: uncultured Burkholderiales bacterium; assembly: GCA_903925445.1. Lineage (GTDB taxonomy): Bacteria > Pseudomonadota > Gammaproteobacteria > Burkholderiales > Burkholderiaceae_C > Limnohabitans. Next base: position 859 of record CAIYFE010000108.1, read on the forward strand.
GCTGTGGCCTACATGGCGCAGCTGTTGGATTTTGAAGTGTTGGTGTGCGATCCGCGTGAGGAATACGCCGCCACCTTGGGCATGCAAGGCGTGACCCGTGTGCAAGGCATGCCCGACGATGTGGTTCAGCAATTGGCACCCGATGCGCACACCGCCATCGTGGCCTTGACCCACGACCCCAAGCTCGATGACATGGCTTTGTTGGAAGCCTTGAATTCCGATGCGTTTTATGTGGGTGCTTTGGGCTCCAAACGCAACCAGCAAGTGCGCAAACAGCGCTTGAAAGAACATTTCGAATTGAGCGACCAAGCCTTGGACCGATTGCACGGTCCGGTGGGTTTGGCCATTGGCGCCAAGACACCCGCAGAAATTGCTGTGTCGATCGTGGCGCAAATTGTTCAAGTCAAAAACAGCGTGCCCGACCAAGGCGAGGCTGCAAAAACTGCCATGCCCAGCGTGGGCATTCGTGCCTCTTCTTGTGCCTTGACATGAGCGCGGCGGTGGCTTCGCTGCCAACGGTCATTGTGTTGGCCGCAGGACGCAGCGAGCGATTCAAGCAATCGGTTCAACAAGCAGGTCGCGTGAACGAATGGGGTGAGCACAAACTCCATGCCAACCTGTGCGGTCAATCTGTCTTCGATCATGTGATGGATGCGGTTCGCCGCAGTGGCCTGCCTTTTCATGTCGTGCTGCCCGAGCAAACGCAACACTTGCCAAGTCAGGGCATGGGAGACAGCATCGCGGTGGGCGTTCGAGCCACAGCGCAATCCAATGGCTGGCTGATCTTGCCTGCCGATTTGCCTTTGATCCAGCCGCAAAGTCTGATCAGCGTGGCGCAAGCCCTGAAAAACCATGCGGTGGTTGTGCCTTTTTACCAAGACCAAAAAGGCCATCCTGTGGGTTTTTCTGAACGCTGTGGCCAAGCCTTGATGGCGTTGACGGGTGACCAAGGCGCCAGTTCGGTGGTGGCGCAACACCCCGTGTTTCGCTTGGCATTGCAAGACCAAGGATGCGTTTTGGATGTCGACACGGCAGATGCTATTTCTCAGGCTGAGAAGTTGTTGCGCGGATCTTGTGCCACCCATTGAGTGGAGATTGATATGGCGCAATACGCGCTTTCTCGCGCTCGTTTACGATTCCCACGCCAGCATGTTCTGGTGTTTTTAAATTTGAGACTGAAATGATTGACTCATTCAACAAACCAACTAATCGCCGTGTATTCATTCTGCAATCTGTAGCAGCAGCGGGTGTGGCTGCTTTGGCTACAGCGGCTCAAGCCGAGCCGTTGGTGGTGGAGACCGATCCGCAAGCTGCGGGTTTGGGTTACAAATCGGACGCCACCAAAGTTGACAAAGCCAAGCAGCCCAAATACGCAGCGGGTCAAGCTTGCGGCAACTGTGCTTTGTACCAAGGCAAAGCAGGTGACGCAGCAGGAGCTTGCCCGTTGTTCGCAGGCAAACACGTGTCGGCCAAAGGCTGGTGCTCTGCTTACGCGAAAAAAGCCTGATCGCGCTGGATGAGCTCGATCTTGTAACCATCAGGATCTTGCGCAAACGCAATCACCGTGGACCCGCCTTTGACGGGGCCGGGTTCGCGGGTGATCACGCCTCCGCCTGCGCGAATTCGCTCGCAGCAGGCATGCACATCGACCACGCCCAAGGCGATGTGTCCGTACGCGGTTCCGATCTCATAGCTTGAGACGCCGTAGTTGTAAGTCAGCTCCAGCTCTGCATGCTCTGGATTGGTGCCGTAGCCGACAAAGGCCAAATCGTAGTTTTGCTCGGGTCTGCGCGTCACGCGCAAGAGCTGCATGCCCATGAGTTGGGTATAAAAATCAATCGACTTTTGCAAATCGCCAACGCGAAGCATGGTGTGGAGTAAGCGCATTGAAATTCCTTGTGAGCGTTTAAAGGTCTTTGAAACGGGGTGCGCGTTTTTGCGCAAAAGCTTGCCGGCCTTCGGCAAATTCTGCACCTAAGGCCGAAGTGTGCGAACGGGCTTGTAAACGCGCCACATCAAATTGTCCAGCGGCAATTTCGTTCAAACTTTTTTTGGTGTCTTGGGAGGCGTGGGGCGCCATGTGGGTGAGCTGCTTGACCACTTCTTGCACACTTGTTTCGAATTGATCGGCGGGGACCAAAGCTGCAAAAACGCCGGTTTCGCTCAAGCTGTCATAAGTCATCGGTTGACCGAGTAAGAAAGCCCGTTTGCTCAGGTTCAGACCCAAACGACTGACGTAGCGTTGCAATCCGCTGGGGTAGTAATGCAGCCCCAAGGCCAAGGCGGGCATGCGCCAGTGCAGGCCTTGCTGCGCCACGATCAAGTCGCTGGCCAAGACCAAATCGGTTGCGCCACCGTAAACGCTGCCGTTGAGTGCGCACACGGTGATGGGACGCAAGGCTTCGAAGGCTTGGACAATCCTTTCAAAGCGCAAAGGTGCCAGCGCATCGTCTTCAAACCCGCCTACGTTGTAGCCCGAACTGAAAACGGGTTGAGGCTGCCCGTGTGTGTTGGCGCGAAGCACCACCACGTCGATGGCTGTGTTTTGGTTCAGGGTCTCGAAATGGTCGAGCAGGGTTTGTAAATCTTCGTCGTTCAGGCTGTTGCGTTGTCCTGCTCGGCGCAGGGTTAAAGTTGCAACGCAACCCGTCGATTCAAGGGTAGGAACACCTTCGGTCATGAAAAGCTCTGGATTCATGGTGCGTCATGTTAGCTGAGCGGTTAAAGTACAAGATCGAAAAAGAATGGATGGAGCTTAACCCCATGCCTCACGAAATCATGCAGTTGTCCAATTTGCCCACGTTCATGATGAACGGGCTGCAAGCGGACTACATCATTCACGATCACGCCAATGTCAAAGATGTGAGCGTGCTCGAGCGTGTCACGGCACTGGTTGGGGATGACGCCGCCAAGGTGGATCGCAATTTGTTGTCCATGCTGCCCAACGTCAAAATGATTGCTATTTTTGGTGAAGGCTACGATTTCATCGATGTGACTGCGGCCAAAGCCAAAGGCATTGCGGTTACCTACACCCCCGGTTTGGCCAGCGACGATGCGGCCGATTTGGCCATGGGACTGATCTTGTCGGCAGCGCGACGCATTCCACAAGCCGAGCGATTTTTGCGCGCGGGCGATTGGGTGTCCGAGCCTTTCCCCTTGTCGCGCAAGGTCTGCGGCAGTCGGTTGGGTTGCGTGGGTTCAGGGCGCATCGCGCAAGCTTTGGCGCAGCGTGCGCAAGCTTTTGGCATGTCGGTGGCCTACACCGACGCCAGCGCGTCCAGCACCTTGCCTTGGAGTTTTTATCCCTCGCTTGAAGCCTTGGCCGCAGAGGTTGATTTTTTGGTGGTCTGTGAGGCGACGTCTGCCCAGACTGCGCCGGTGGTGGACGCCTCGGTTTTGCGTGCGTTGGGTGCCAAAGGTTATTTGATCAATGTGGCCAAGGCCGCGTGTGTGGACCAGCAAGCTTTGATTCAGGCGCTCAAAGACAAAGCCATTGCAGGTGCCGGTCTGGATGTGTTTTGGGACGAACCACGCGTGCCGTCCGAGTTGCGCACTTTTGCCAATGTGGTGTTGACGCCGCACATCACCAGCGCCACGCATGAGACGCGTCGCGCCATGGCCGATTTGGCGCTGGCCAACCTCAAGGCGTTTTACAACGCCCAGCCGCTCTTGTCACCCGTGCCCGAGTGCCAAGAACCCGCGGCGCTGGCTTGATCAGCGTTTGAATCCGCCGCCGCCGGAGCCGCCGCGGCGATTGCCGCCGTTGCCACCGCCATTGCCTGCGCGGCGGTTGCCACCAAATCCACCACCGCCGCCAAATCCGCCGCCGCCGCGTTTGCGCTCGGTCATCAGATCGACGCTGGTGCGGGTGGGGTCGGGTTGGCGTTGGCCGCCGCCTTGGGTTTTGTGGCCAAACGCGTTGACGCCACTTTGCGTGCCCAAGTGCGCGTTGGCGCGGGGTTGAAAGTCGTCGTCGTCGTGGCGTGGTGCGCGAGGTGCTGCATCACGCGGTGGACGAGGCATGTCGCTGCGCGGAGGGCGGTTGTCAAACTGACGGGCAGGGCGTTGTCCTTGCGGACGATTGCCGTTGTTGCTGCGCGGTGGACGATCGCCAAAGGGTGCAGCGGCGCGTTCGCCTTCTCGGGCGGGGCGCACATCTTTGCGGTCGCGGTTGACGTGTCCGTTGGGACGGGGTGCGCGGCCGCCT
>CAIYFE010000109.1 GCA_903925445.1 uncultured Burkholderiales bacterium
AGTTTTAGTCGGTTGTTAGAAAAAGAAAACTCGCTCACGGTGGGCAGTTCTTTGGATCGCTCAAAAATTGTTTACGACCAAAAAACCACCCTCGCCCAATTGGTCAATTACCAAGCGGTGGCATCGTCCAACAAAACATATGGTTTCACGGCCAACGGCCTGGCGCCCAGTGCCACCAACTTGCCGAGTTTTGAGCCCAACCCTGTTTTGTCGGATGTGCATTTGAATTCTTTCACCACCCATTGGAGTACGTACTTCACCGACACCTTGCATTTGACCGAAAAACTCAATGCCACCGCCTCAGGGAGCTTCAACTACACGGCCTTGAACCAAACCGGTGCCAACAACAAATACCTCAACGTTGACGGGGGTTACAGCTGGACAGACGCTGTCACTGGCGTTGACTATTACAACCCCGCCTATGCCAACGCCTACAAATACGACAACACGGGCGCGGCCAATGGCGTGCCAGCAGGCGCCACAGCTGGACCACAAACCAACGACTTGAGCGGCACACACCGTTACGCCCGCTTCAACCCCAGCGTGGGTGTGAACTACAACGTAGACCCACGCCTTGGATTTTTTGGGGGCTACAGCGAATCCATGCGTGCGCCCACCTCCATCGAACTGTCATGCGCCGACCCCAATCGGCCTTGCGCCTTGCCCACGGGTTTCAATGGCGACCCCGATCTCAAGGCGGTGGTGGCGCATACGTTTGAGTTGGGGGGGCGCGGCAAAATGTTTGACCACACGTTTTGGAATGCTGCCATTTACAGCGCACGTTTGAGCAATGACATTCAGTTCATCGCCTCCTCTTCTGCCTTGGGTTACTTTGCCAATGTAGGCGACACCGAGCGAAAAGGGCTGGAGGTGGGCACACAAACCCAACTCAAACAATGGTTTTTCAGCGCCAATTACGGCTTTGTGAACGCCACTTATTTGACGCCCTTCACCACAGCCAGCGGGCAAGATGTGGTGAGCGGCAACAAAATTCCCGGCATTGCCCAACAAACGCTCAAGCTGCGTTCGGCCTACACCGTCAATCCCAACTGGCGAGTGGGTGCCAACCTCTTGCTGGTCAGCGGCCAATATGCGCATGGCAATGAAAGCAACACCGACCCCGATGGCAAAGTGCCCGGCTACGCTTTGGTGCATCTGGATGTGCACCACAAAATCGATGCCCATTGGTCTGCTTCATTGAACATCAACAACTTGTTCAACAAACAATATGCAAGCTATGGCCTGTCGGGTGCGACCAGCATTTACACCATGACCAGCCAACAATTCATCACGCCAGCCCCCACCCGAGCGGCTTGGGTGGGTTTGATGTACAAATTTTAAAAACAGCTTTGCATCAAGCGGGTTGTTGGTTCAACGCCCACACCACATGCTCGCGCACCACGGCACTGTCGTGGTGCAAATGCGCAGACAGTGCCTCGCGCAGGGCTGCATTGTGTTGGGTTCGCAAGGCGTTGCCCGAGGCCACAGCCAGGTTGCGCACCCATTTTGAAAAACCAATGCGGCGAATGGGCGAGCCTTCGGTGTGGCGAAAAAAATCTTCCTCGCGCCACGCCAACAATTGCGCGAGCTGTTGCCCCACCCACGGTGCGCGTGCATCAAAGTCGGGCACGGTGGCGTTGTGTGCAAATTTGTTCCAAGGGCAAATGAGCTGGCAATCGTCACAGCCGTAAATGTGATTGCCCATCAAAGGGCGCAAGACTTCGTCAATCACGCCGTCGTATTCGATGGTCAGGTAAGAAATACAACGCCGCGCATCCACCACACCGTCCGCCACGATGGCCTGCGTTGGGCAAACGTCTAGGCATGCGGTGCAACTGCCGCAATGCGCATCGACGGCAGGGGTGAGGGGCAGCGCCAAGTTGACAAATATTTCGCCCAAAAAAAACATCGAACCCGCTTCGCGGCTCAAGGCCAGGCTGTGTTTACCGCGCCAACCCAAACCCGATCGTGTGGCCAATTCAACTTCCAACACAGGCGCTGAATCGGTGAACACGCGGTATTGAAAATCTGGTGTTTGCAAATGCGTTTGCACGTGTGTTTGTATGCGTTGCGCCAATTTTTCTAAACGCTGGCGCAGCACTTTGTGGTAATCCCTGGCGCGCGCATAAACCGACACCACGCCTTCGGATGGGCGCTGAAGGCGTTGCCATTCTTGGGCTTGCCAATCGTTTGTGGCGTTGCGTGGCAAGTAGTTCATGCGGGCGCTCAACACACTGAGCGTTCCGGGCACCAACTCGGCGGGACGCGCACGTTTGAGCCCGTGACGGGCCATGTAGTCCATGTCGCCATGGAAATTTTGAGCCAGCCAATCGAGCAATTGAGGCTCGGCCGAAGCCAGATCTATGGGGGCCACCGCAATTTGCGAAAATCCAAGTTCATGCGCCCATGCTTGAATGTGTGGCAGCAGCGATGTGTGAGAACTTGACAAGCCAATTTCCTTGAACAATCCGACCATTGTAAAAACTCTGCGCTGGCACGACGAAGCCGCCACCCAAGCCCATGCCCAGCAATTGGCTCATGCGTTGCTGACGCGTTGCGCCCATTTGAACGCCTGCATCACTTTGCAAGGCGATTTGGGCGCGGGCAAAACCACGTGGGTGCGCCATGTGTTGCGTGCATTGGGGGTGCAAGGTCGCGTGAAAAGTCCCACCTATGCGGTGGTGGAGTCTTACACGGTGGCGCAAGGCCACATTTGGCAGTTCGATTTTTACCGTTTCAGCGATCCCCAAGAGTGGGAAGATGCGGGTTTTCGCGATCTGTTTGCCAGCGCAGGGCTCAAGCTGTGCGAATGGCCTCAAAACGCACAAGGCATGATGCCCGCACCTGACTTAGCAATTCACATGGATTTAGAAGACACCACCCGCATCGTGACCCTGCACGCATTCACCCCCATCGGCGAGGCTTTGTTGGCATGACCCCTCTGAACCGCCGCCAATGGCTCAAAAACACCGGCATTGCCTTGTTGGTCACAGGCGCTGACATTGCGCGGGGTGCGACCATCGTGGCGGTGCGGGTGTGGCCTGCTGCCGAATACACCCGCGTGACGATTGAAAGCGACACCGCACTCAGCACCACCCCTCTTTTTGTCGCCAACCCACCGCGTTTGGCGGTGGACATTGAAGGCATTGAACTCAATCCAGCGTTGCGCGAGTTGGTGGGCAAAGTGCGTTCGGACGATCCATTCATCACCGGTGTGCGCGTGGGGCAATACACCAGCAACACCGTGCGTTTGGTGTTGGACTTGCGCCAAATGGTCAAACCGCAAGTGTTCAATTTGCAGCCCGTGCATGTGGGGGGCGCGCAATACCAACATCGCTTGGTGCTGGATTTGTATCCCACACAAGTGGCCGATCCGCTGGAAGCTTTGATTGCAGAGCGGCTCAATGCCAACACAAATGCCAGCGCAACATCGCCCAATGCTGTCAACAAAGCGCCCAGCATGACCGCGTCGCCCGCGCCTTCTGCGCCTTTGTCGCCAAGTTCAGATCCCTTGGGTGATTTGTTGGCGCGTCAAAGTCGCAAAGAACCTTTGTTCACGCCCTCACCTGCTCCTGCTCCATTGCCTGAACCCAACAAAGCCGCCAACGTACCCATGACTGCGGCGTCAAATGTGGCCGCTTCAGCCGCTGCACCTGCGGTGAATTCAAACAATGCAGAACGCTTCATCATCGTGGCACTGGATCCGGGTCATGGGGGCGAAGATCCGGGTGCGATTGGCACACGCGGGACGCGCGAAAAAGATGTGGTGCTGCAAATTGCGCATCGCTTGCGCGAACGCATCAACAACACCGTGGTCAAAACCCGTCATGGCGAATTGCCCATGCGAGCCTTTTTAACGCGAGATGCAGACTTCTTTGTGCCGCTGAATGTGCGGGTTGAAAAAGCACGCCGCGTGCAAGCCGATTTGTTTGTGAGCATCCACGCCGATGCGTTTTTAACGCCCGATGCGCGCGGTGCCAGCGTTTTTGCTTTGAGCGATGGCGCCGCCTCCAGTGCCGCAGCCCGTTGGATGGCCAAACAAGAAAACCGTGCAGATTTGGTGGGTGGCCTGAACATCAAAACCCAAGACGCCACCGTTCAACGCGCTTTGCTGGACATGAGCACCACCGCGCAAATCAACGACAGCTTGAAATTGGGCAGCGAAATGTTGGGACAAATCCGACGCATTGCCAAATTGCACAAACCCCAGGTGGAGCAAGCGGGGTTTGCGGTGCTCAAAGCGCCCGACATTCCCAGCGTGTTGGTCGAAACCGCCTTCATCAGCAACCCCGACGAAGAAACCAAACTCATCAGCGAAAGCTATCAAACCGAGTTGGCCGATGCGCTCATGCGCAGCATTGAGCGTTATTTTTCGCGCAATCCACCACTGGCGCGTGTTCGCAACACCTGAAAGTTCAATAATCGTGCGCGGCTTGGCGTGAAGCGCGCCAAGAGCCAAAAATCACCAGCGCACCGGGCACCAAAATGGTGGCCCAAATGATTTTTTCTAAATTCGCCTTGACCCAAGGAATTTCACCAAAAAAATACCCCGCGCTGACCACACTGCCCACCCACAGCGCCGCGCCGGTGATGTCAAACAGCACAAACTTGCGCCGTGTCATTTGCGCCACGCCCGCCACAAATGGCGCAAAGGTGCGCACAAACGGCATGAAACGCGCGGCCACCAAGGTCACGCCACCGTAACGCTCGTAAAAAGCGTGCGCTTGATCGAACGCTTTTCGATTAAAAAACCGCGAGTCTTGCCAACCAAACACCTTGTCGCCAACGCTGCGCCCAATGGTGTAGTTGGTTTGGTTGCCCAAGACCGCCGCACAAAAAAGCAAGATCACCGAGGTGGTGTAGTCCATCAAACCAATGCCACACATGGCGCCCACCACAAACAACATCGAGTCGCCGGGCAAAAACGGCATGACCACCAAGCCGGTTTCGACAAACACAATCAAAAACAACAAACCATAGACCCACAGGCCATAGGCTTGCACAAACTCCTGCAAATGACGGTCAATGTGCAGGATGAAGTCCAACAAGAAAGTAATCAGTTCCATGGGCGCATTATCTCAGCCCGTAAAATTGCGCGGTGCAACCCAAGCTCCAACCCTCTCGCGCCATTCGCGAACTGCCCGACGAACTGATCAGCCAAATTGCGGCCGGTGAAGTCATTGAGCGCCCCGCTTCGGTGGTGCGCGAGTTGGTCGACAACGCTTTGGACGCGGGTGCCACGCAAATCACGGTGCGTTTGCTTGCCGGTGGTGTGCGACTCATCAGCGTAGAAGACAACGGCGCAGGCATTGCACCCAACGAATTGCCCATTGCCTTAAAACGTCACGCCACCAGCAAGATCAACAGTTTGGCCGAACTCGAATCGGTGGGCACGATGGGTTTTCGTGGAGAAGCTTTGGCGGCGATTCAATCGGTGTCCGAACTTTCTTTGCTCTCGCGCACAGCTTCGCACGACAGCGCCACTTTGCTCAACGCCCGCAGCGGTGAATTGCAAGCGGCCGCGCGTGCGCAAGGCACAACGGTAGAAGTCAAAGAACTGTTTTACAGCACGCCTGCACGTCGCAAATTTTTAAAAACCGATGCCACCGAATTGGCTCACTGCATCGAGGCCGTGCGACGCCATGCCCTCACCCGCCCTTGGGTGGGTTTTGCCATTTGGCATGAAGGCAAGTTGGTGGAGCAATGGCGCGCGCAAAACCCAAACGATGATTTGTCCATCCAAATCGACCGACGGCTGGCCGATGTTTTGGGTGAAGATTTTTTACGCGACTCGGTGGCGGTCGATTACACCAGCGGCAATTTCCGCGTGCATGGCCGCGCCGGTTTGCCCGATGTAGCGCGCTCGCGCGCAGATCAGCAATTCGCTTACGTCAATGGCCGCTTTGTGCGCGACAAAGTCATTTCGCACGCCGCCCGCGCAGCTTACGAAGATGTGCTGCATGGTCACCGCCAACCGGTGTATGCCTTGTTCATCGAAGTCGATCCAGCGCGGGTCGATGTCAATGTGCATCCCACCAAAATCGAAGTGCGTTTTCGGGATGGCCGAGAGGTGCATCAAGCGGTGTTGCACGGCATCGAAAACGCTTTGGCAGCACCACGCGCAGGGCAAGCCGCATCCAATGCGTTCGACCCAACGCCTGGCGATGCGATGCAAGCCACCCGCACAAACGATGGGTCGCAGCAACATTGGCCACAACGCCATTGGCAACAAGCCCCCATGCCTTTGGCTGACAACGCATCCGCGCAATTGGCGCAACTTTGGCAACCCACCACACCCAAGGCTTGGGCAGCACAAGAAGATTCGGCCTCTGCGCAGAAAATTTTTGACACACCTACGCACGATGCAACTTCGCAAGATTGGCCTTTGGGCAAAGCCATTGCGCAATTGCAAGGTGTTTACATCTTGGCTGAAAACCAACACGGCTTGGTGGTGGTGGACATGCACGCAGCGCATGAGCGCATCGTCTACGAACAACTCAAACAACAAATGGATGCGCAAACGCTGCACAGCCAGCCCTTGCTGATTCCCGCCAGCTTCAACGCCACCGCGCACGAAATTGCCACCGCAGAAAGTTGCAGCGAAGCGCTGCACTCGTTGGGGCTTGAAATTTCTACTTTATCCGCGCACAGCTTGGCCGTTCGTGCAGTGCCCAGCCATTTGGCACGTGGCGATGTGGTGGCCTTGGC
>CAIYFE010000110.1 GCA_903925445.1 uncultured Burkholderiales bacterium
CCCAAAGAAGTTCAATTGATCACGCCGTTTTCAGCGGCTGTGGTGGCCAACTCAAAATTTCCCAACGAGAGCAAAGCCTTTTTGAAGTATTTGAGCGCGCCAGAAAACGCCAGCATCATTGAAGAAACAGGCTTAGAGCCGTTGAACGTCAAAAAATAAATCACAGCTCAATCACCTGCCTCATGCGCAGGTGATGTTCATAGCGCCAACGTTTGGCAAGGCTGGCCAAGCCCGCAAAAAGCACGCACCAACCCAAGGTAATGGCTGCTGGCGTGAGCCAGTCGCCTTCAAACGCATCAAACATGCAGGCCTTCAGCCCCTTGATGACCCACGTCATGGGCAGCCAAGGGCTGATGAGCGAGTACAAGCTGCCGCTGAGTTCAACCGGCATCACACCACCCGAGGCTGACACTTGCAAAGCCAACAACAACATGGCCACTGCTTTGCCTGCATCGCCCAATGCGCGCGATAGGGCAAACACGATGAACATGAAGGTCAACGATGCAATCACAAACATCATCCAAGTCAGCGCCAAGTGTTGGATAGAAATTCCCAACACCCCACGTGCGACACACAACAACACGCTCGCTTGCAACAACACAACCATGGCGGGAACACTGAGTTTGCCGAGCATTTGTGCAACGGGATGAAATCTTTTTGCAAACGCTGGCAACACCCGCACATGGATCAAAAAGACAGAAATGCCAGCACCAAGCCACATGGCAATGGCGATGATGTTGGGCGCAAATCCGCTGCCGTAATTGGCCACCGGTGCATCGATTTCTAAAACCGGTTTGACCGAATGCGCCAAGCCCTGCGCACTGCCTTCAATGGCATCGACAGAATTGGGCAGCTCTTTCAAAATCAACGCCACGCCGGCCGAGAGTTCTTGTGTGCCGTCATTGAGGCGGTGCAAACCTTGGTTCATTTTTTCAGTGCCATCTTGCAACTCAACCGCACCGCCACGGAGTTTTTCCAGCTGCTCGTCTTCAGGCAGCTTGCTGCTCATCAAGCGCAAATTGGCGCGCAAATCGCGCACGCCAAAGGCCAAGGCTCTGATTTTTGAATGCAATGTGCCAGCCCCTTGGCTGAGTTTTTCTTGTCCGTCCAGCGCACGCAACAGGCCTTCGTCAAGTTGCGATGTGCCGGTAAAAATTTGGCTCAACGCGTCCGTGATGGGCGTGGGCGTGAAGGGATTGCGGTCGGCCTCCAACTTGAACGCACCCACCGATTGGTTCAACTTTTGGCTCCCCTGCTTGAGGTCTTGCAAGCCTTTGCTCAACTCTTGGTGCCCTGCCGCCAAAGCCTCTGCCCCGAGCCTCAAGCCACGCACTTCATCCACAGAAGGCAAGCCGGCTTCGATGGCGCGTACGCCCGCGCCCAATTGGCGTGTGCCCTCGGTGAGTTGCGCAACGCCTTCTTGCAAATGCTGAGCGCCGAGCTTGAGGGTTTTGCTGCTTGACTCGGCTTGCGCACTGCCACGCGCCAACTCTGTTGCACCCGCTTGCACTTGCTCCAGCGCTTGTCGCAGTCGCGCCAAACTGCGCTGCGCACCTGGACTGCTGTTGAGCACCAACGCCCATCGGCGCTCGTTCAAAGTGCGGTTGACATCCTCGCCCAGCTCTTTGGCAAACTGCGCGGCCAACACCGAGCTCTCAAAGTTATTGCCTGCCGAGGTGTAGACCAACAATCGGCCTTGACCGTCCTCCAGTCCAGGCACCGCGTTGGCGCTGAAATCCGATGGAATGATCAACGCAAAAGCCAGCTTGCCACTTTGCACCCATTGCTTGGCTTGTTCTTGCTGCGGGGTTTGAATGAAATTGAATTCTTGGCGCTTTTTGAGTTCATCCACCAATTGGCTGCCCAAGTTGATCTCGCTGGTGCGATACACCAAACCAATGTCTTCGTTCACCAAACCAACGGGCAAAGCCACCGCCCGCGCCGCGGGATCCCAAATGCTGGACAAATAAATGAACAAATAAATCGACGGAATCAAGGCCACCAACGCCAAAGCACCCAACATTTTTGGATAACGTTGAATCACCCAAAACTCCGCCAAACCAATCAATCGACTTTGATACGCCAAACGCCTGAGCCTTTGCCAGCGTGATGTATGTCGGTGTTTTGGCGGTTTTATTATTGTCATAATGAGTACTTTAACAGTGCATGGACTTCAATCCGCTTACAAACTGCAAAAAACAAACAGATTTACACGACGTTTACGAACTCAATATATTTAATTCAAGCCAATAAAATAATTCCAAATCAATCAATCCATAACGAATTTAAATATTGTCAATACCTCGACATCCCAAGTTGGTGCATTTCCTGCTAATAATCTAATTCTTTATCTCATCAAGGAAATCTCATGAAACATGTGTCGAAAATTGTGTTGGCTTTGGCTGTCATCAGCACAGCGGCCTTTGCTGAAGAAAGCAAAGACGAAAGCAGTTTTAATATTGGCGTGGTCAGCCAATACCGTTACCGCGGAATTGGACAAACACGCGGCAAACCTGCATTGCAAGGCGGCGCCGATTTTTCCAGTGCCAGCGGTTTTTATATTGGCACTTGGGGCTCGACCATCAATTGGATCAAAGACAGCAGCGATCCCGCGGCCGCCACTTCGGCTGGCCAATCCGTCAAAGGTCCTGTCGAATTGGATATTTACGGTGGTTATAAATTCCAAGTTGGCGATTTAGATTTAGACGTGGGTTATTTGCGCTACCAATATCTGGGCAATACCTTGGCCGATATTTCGGGCGCAAACGCCAACACCAATGAACTGTACGGCGCTTTGACCGCTGGTTTATTCACCGCCAAATATTCACACAGCACCAGCAATTTGTTTGGTACGCCAGACACCAAAGGCAGCTCTTATTTAGAAGCCAGCATCAACTTTGATTTGGGCAACGGCTACACCTTGGTGCCACATGTGGGTCGTCAAAAAGTGGCCAACTACACCCCCACCTTGAGCTACACCGATGTCGCCTTGACACTCAACAAAGACTTGGGCAAAGGTTTGTCCGTCAGCTTGGCTGCCATCAGCACCAACGCCAAACAAGTCACGTCCACACCCGCGGCCTACTACTTTCCTAGCCAACCCAGCTACAACCCCACCAAATCCACCGCTGTGTTGGGTCTGAAGTACACCTTCTAAACCCAGAGCGTTGTGAATTGAAGCCCGTTGAGTCTGCAGTTGGTCTGCAGACCCAGCGGGTATTTTTTTTGGGCTTGCCGACTCTGCAACAATCCAACGCTTTCCTTTTGTGAGTGATTGATTGTGAAAAAAATCCTTCTCCTTGGCTCAGGCGAACTGGGCAAAGAATTCGTCATCAGCGCCAAACGTTTGGGCTGCTACGTGATTGCTTGTGACAGCTACGCGGGAGCACCTGCCATGCAAGTGGCCGATGACTGCGCCGTCTTCAGCATGTTGGACGAAGCCGCCCTACGCGCCGCCATTGCGCAACACCAACCCGACTTGATCGTGCCTGAAATTGAAGCCATCCGCACCGAAGTGTTGTTGGAGGTGGAAAAAGAAGGCTTTGAAGTCATCCCCAGCGCGCGCGCCGCCAACTTGACCATGAACCGCGACCGCATCCGCGATGTGGCGGTGGGTTTGGGCGTTCGCACGGCCCAATTCAACTACGCGCAGTCTGCGCAAGAATTGATGACGCAAGCCCAAGCCATTGGCTTTCCCGTGGTCATCAAACCGGTGATGAGTTCATCGGGCAAAGGCCAAAGCATTGCCAAATCGCCAGCCGATGTGCAGGCCAGCTGGGACTACGCCTGCCAAGGCATGCGCGGCGATCGACAAAAAGTCATTGTCGAAGAATTCATCCACTTTGATTTTGAAATCACGTTGCTGACCATTCGACAGCGCCAAGGCAAGACCTTGTTTTGTCCACCCATTGGCCACGTCCAAGAGCGCGGCGACTACCAATACAGCTGGCAGCCCCAAGCCATGAAACCCGAGTTGCTCAAAGCCGCGCAAGACATGGCCGAAAAAGTCACCGCCGACTTGGGCGGCGCGGGATTGTTTGGCGTGGAGTTTTTCATCACCCCCAACGAAGTGATCTTCAGCGAACTCAGCCCCCGGCCTCATGACACGGGCATGGTCACGCTGATCAGCCAAAACTTGAGCGAATTCGATTTGCATGCACGTGCCATTTTGGGACTGCCCATTCCCAGCATCGACGCCACCGAAGGCGCCAGCGCAGTGGTGTTGGCCTCTGAAACTGGCGCCCACCCCACGTTCACCGGGGTGGAAGCTGCGTTGAGCGAAGTGGGTGTGGATGTGCGAATTTTTGGCAAACCCACCACGCGACCTTTTCGACGCATGGCCGTTGCCTTGGCACGGGGCGACAAGGCGTTAGAAAAAGCCCGCGCCGCTGCGCAAAAAATCAAAGTTCACACGCATTGATCAAAACGTGGCCAACACGGTTTGACGCAGTTCTTCCGTGATTTGTGGTTTGACACCGAACCACGATTCAAATGCGGGAATGGCTTGATTGAGCAACATGCCCAAGCCATTGGCCGTGACGTGACCCCGCGCACGTGCAGCGGCCAACAACGGCGTTTCCAGCGGGATGTAAATCAAGTCAGAGACCATGGCCGATTTGGGTAGGGCATCGAGCTGAATTTCCAGCGCAGGTTGACCATACATGCCTTGGTTGGTGGTGTTGACCAACATGGCCGCGCCTTCGAGCGCATCGTGTCGTTGCGACCAATCGTAAGTTTTGATGATCGCGGGGGCGGCCTGGGCAAGTTCATCGGCTTTGGCGCGGGTGCGGTTGATGAGGCGAATTTCTGTCGCCCCTTCATCGATCAAACTGATGACCACAGCACGCGCAGCGCCTCCCGCACCAATGACGGTGATGGGTCCCGCATCGGCACGCCACGCGGGATTGGCATCTTTGAGGCTTTGGATGTACCCAAACCCATCGTGATTGAAACCGTGCAAACTGCCATCTGCTTGCACAACGATGCAATTGATCGCACCTATGCGTTGGGCTAAGGGGCTGAGTTGATCCATCAACTTCATGGCCATCAATTTATGCGGTTGGGTGATGTTGCAACCACTCAAACCCAATGCGCTGAGCCCCCGGATGGCGGTTTCTACCTTGTCAATTTGCACAGGAAAATGGCCGTACGCGCCTTTGATGTTGTACTTTTTGATCCAATAGTTGTGCAAGATGGGCGAGCGTGATTGAAAGACCGGCATTCCCATGATTCCGGCCAATTTGAATTGGTTGCTGTCTGACATTTTTCTATTCCACTGTAGGTAGGGCCAGCCTTCTTATAAGGCGCCTCCAGAGTGTACCCAGCCGCAAGAGGCAATCCTGCCAAGTGCCTTTCAATGGGCTTGTCGCTGTGGGAGCACGACACGCACACACGTACCCTTGCCCACTTCGCTTTGCACCAACAATTGCCCTTGATGCCGTTGCACAATGCCCAACGACACCGACAGCCCCAAGCCCGTGCCCACACCCAATCCTTTGGTGGTGTAAAAAGGCTCAAAAATACGGTTCTTCACGTCCTCGGCAATGCCCTCGCCGTTGTCACACACCTCGACCCAAATGTTTTTTCCTTGCACGCCCGAGCGCAGGGTGATTTCGCCAATTTTGTCAGCAGGCATGGCTTGCGCCGCGTTGACGATCAAATTCAAAAACACTTGATTGAGTTGCGAAGGGATGCATTCAATGGGCGG
>CAIYFE010000111.1 GCA_903925445.1 uncultured Burkholderiales bacterium
ATCCACGCATTTGTTCGCGCAGCGCACCAAGGCCGCGGGGTTTGACCTGACGCCCGTTCAATATGCAGCCCTCGAAGCGGTTTTCACAAATCCTGCCACAGATCAAGCCTGTGTGGCGGAGTTGATTGGCTACGACCGCGCCACCATTGGCGGCGTGATTGATCGCATGGAGAAAAAGGGGTGGATTTCACGCGTCGTGAGCGCAAAAGACCGTCGCGCGCGCGAACTTTCGCTGACAACGCAAGGCCATGACGTTCGTCTGGCTCTTCAACCCATCGTGCAAGCCTTGCAAGACGAAATCCTCGCGCCTTTGAGTGAAGAGGATCAGCAGTGTTTTATTGATTTGGCACGACAAGTTGTTTGGCCTGCCAGCGCCCCGCCCACCGATGCGTCTGTGAACGCGCAAGACCCGCACCTTTGAATGCGCGGGTCTGGTGTGTTTAATGACGGATCAAATAATCAAAGGCTGACAAAGCCGCCTTTGCACCCTCGCCGGCTGCGATGACGATTTGCTTGTAAGGCACGGTGGTGGCGTCGCCGGCAGCAAAGACGCCGGGCAAATTGGTATGCCCTTTGGCGTCTACCTCGATTTCACCGAATTTGCTCAAAGCCAAGGTGTCTTTCAAAAATTCGGTGTTCGGCACCAGCCCGATTTGCACGAACACACCTTCAAGCGCCACGTGATGAATGTCTTGCGTTGCGCGGTCTTTGTAACTCAAGCCATTGACTTTGCTGCCATCGCCGGTAATTTCGGTGGTTTGTGCATTCACGTGAATGGTCACGTTGGACAAGCTCTTGAGCTTGTTGACCAACACCGCATCGGCTTTGAGCTGATCAGCAAATTCGATCAACGTCACGTGCTCGACGATGCCTGCCAGATCGATGGCCGCTTCCACGCCAGAGTTGCCACCGCCAATCACCGCAACGCGTTTTCCTTTGAACAACGGGCCATCGCAATGCGGACAGTAAGCAACGCCCTTGTTTTTGTATTGCGCCTCGCCAGGCACATTGACGTTGCGCCAACGAGCGCCAGTGGACAAGATGACGCTGCGCGCTTTGAGCACACCGCCATGCGCCATGTGAACTTCCACCATTTGTCCGGGCGCAGCCGCTGGCACCAGTTTGTCGGCGCGCTGCATGTTCATGATGTCAACACCGTAGTGACGCACTTGCGCCTCAAGTTCAGCCGCCAGTTTGGGGCCGTTGGTTTCTAAAACCGAGATGTAGTTTTCAATCGCCATGGTGTCGTTGACTTGCCCACCAAAACGCTCGGCAGCCACACCAACGCGGATGCCCTTGCGTGCGGCATACACAGCGGCTGCCGCGCCAGCAGGGCCACCACCGACGATGAGCACGTCAAAAGCTTCCTTGGCGTTGATCTTGGCGGCTTCCCGCGCAGCGGTGTTGGTGTCGAGCTTGGCAATGATTTCTTCCACACTCATGCGACCCGAACCGAACACCTGACCGTTGAGAAACACCATGGGCACGGCCATGATTTCGCGTTGCGTCACCTCTTCTTGGAAGGCCCCGCCTTCAATGACCACCGTTTTGACTTTGGGATTGAAGATGGCCATGAGGGACAGCGCTTGCACCACATCTGGGCAGTTGTGGCAACTCAAGGACATGTACACCTCGAAATTGAATTCACCCTCCAAGGCCTTGATGCTGTCGATGACATCGGGCTCCACCTTGGGCGGATGCCCGCCAGTCCAAAGCAGCGCCAACACCAAGGACGTGAACTCATGCCCAAGCGGCAAACCGGCAAAGCGCACCCCTTCATGTTCGCCCTCGCGCGCCACCACAAAAGATGGCTTGCGTTGGTCTGTGCCCTGGGTGTCCAGGCTCACCTTGTCGGACAAACTGACGATGGTGGTGAGCAATTCACGCATCTCTTGGCCTGTTTCAGACTCATCCAACGTGGCGATCAAACGGATGGGTTGGCGAAGCAAAGCAAGGTACTGTTGCAACTGGGTTTTGAGTGTGTCGTCAAGCATGTGATTTCCTTTATTTGGGGCGCAAAAACCCCTGTTCTTGCGTCAACACAAGAATCAACTTTTGATTGGGGGGAGCTTTGAATACAGCGCACGCCCACTTGGAGCTGCGGCATGAGCTGCGGTCAAAGCCCTGCCAAAGGCAGGGATGGCTGGGCTGTTAGATTTTGCCCACCAAGTCGATGGAAGGAGCCAGAGTTTTCGCGCCTTCTTTCCATTTGGCTGGACACACTTGGCCTGGGTTGGCTGCTGTGTATTGAGCGGCTTTGAGTTTGCGCAGTGTTTCAGACACATCACGCGCGATTTCGTTGGAATGCACTTCCATGGTTTTGATCACGCCATCTGGGTTGATCACGAAAGTACCGCGCAAGGCCAAACCGTCGTCTTCGATGTGCACGCCAAAAGCGCGAGTCAAACGGTGTGTGGGGTCGCCCACCAAGGGGAATTTGGCTTTGCCCACAGCGGGAGAAGTTTCGTGCCACACTTTGTGAGAGAAATGTGTGTCGGTGGTCACGATGTAAACCTCAGCGCCGGCTTTTTGGAATTCAGCGTAGTTGTCAGCCGCATCTTCAATTTCGGTGGGGCAGTTGAAGGTAAAAGCCGCTGGCATAAAAATGAAAACAGACCATTTGCCTTTGAGGTTGGCTTCGGTCACCTCCACAAACTTGCCATTGTGAAAGGCTTGGTTTTTGAAAGGCTGAACTTGTGTGTTGATCAAAGACATATCGACTCCTTGGTTAATTACTGAAAACTATCGAATGAGAAAAACTCATTGAGGCAGATTATAAATTGCAGGTGACACTTCCCACGATTGTTTGTTTCAATGGATGCGATTGATAAAGCCTTAAAACACAGCATCCACCGAGATACCCATTGGGGGCTCAGTCAAAAAAGTTGTTTAAACTACGCTTCTCTATCAATTTGACAACAGGAATCAACGTGAACAAAACTGAATTGATCGCTCACATCGCCGATCACTCTGAAATCTCCAAAGCAGCTGCCACACGCGCACTCGAGGCCGTGGTCGACGCAGTCAAGAAAACGCTCAAAAAAGGCGGCACAGTTCAATTGGTAGGTTTCGGCACATTTTCAGTCGGCAAGCGTGCCGCCCGCACAGGCCGCAACCCCAGCACGGGCGCTGCCATCAAGATCAAGGCAGCCAAGGTTCCCAAATTCAAGCCTGGCAAAACACTCAAAGATCACCTGAACTGATCTACCAAGCCCCACCACAGCCCGCCATTGCGGG
>CAIYFE010000112.1 GCA_903925445.1 uncultured Burkholderiales bacterium
AAAGCTCATCTATTCCATGAAAAAATTTGATCATTTGGAATTGGACGGTCACCTGCTCAAGTTGCTTGGCACCGTGATCGAGGCTGGATCTGTCACCCGCGCTGCGCAAACCTTGGGGTTGACGCAATCGGCGGTCAGCCATCAACTCGACCGCTTGCGTGCCATCGTGGGCGATGCTTTGTTTGTCAAATCGGGGCGCGGCATCGTGCCGACCGCCCGCGCACAAGCCTTGGCCAACGAAGCGCAAAGCCTGCTTGAAAAATTACAAGGCTTCGTGCACAGCGGCGCGTTTGACCCCTCACGGCTCAACACCTGCCTCACCATTGCCGCCAACGATTTGCAACGTGACTTGATCTTGCCGCGTTTGCTCAACCGCTTGCGGCAAGACGCACCCCAAGTCAGCCTGCGCGTGGTGGCCTCGGACGTGCCCAGCGCACAAATGCTGCGCGATGAAGCATGCCAATTGGTCATCAGCCCGCGCCCGCCCGATGCCACGGACATCAAACACAAACGCTTGTTCAGCGATCAATACCGCGTTTTTTATGACCCCGCCTGCCGCAAACCGCCACGCTCGCGCCAGCAATACTTGGCCGCCGAGCACGTGACCGTGGTGCACCAACCCAAGCGCAGTTTGGACATCGATGAATGGCTGCTCAAGCAAGGCACACAACGCCGATTTGCGGTCACGGTCAGCAACTTCGCGGGCGTGGCAGCGTTTGTGAGTGGCACCACGCGGCTGGCCACCCTGCCTGGCTTGTTGCGCCAAGGTCAATTGCGCGGCTTGGCCGATGCGCCCACTCCGGTGACCACGCCAGCCATGCCCATGTTTGCCATTTGGCATTTGCGACATCAAAACGACCCTATGCATGCGTGGTTGCGTGATTGTTTATGGCAATGTGTTGAAGCAAACCCTTAGGGTTTTGCGAACTTGTCCGCTTTAAGCTTTGGCTATGAAGCAATCCAAAGTTATTCTTTTTACCTTGTGTGCCATGCTGGCGTTTGCTGGCAATTCGCTGCTGTGTCGATTGGCCTTGCGGGGTGCACACATCGATGCCAGCAGCTTCACCCTGATTCGTTTGGCCTCCGGCGCATTGGTGTTGACGCTGTTGCTTCGCGCCCGCGGTGAATCGCTGCGTGAGAACGGCAGTTGGTGGTCGGCGCTTGCTTTGTTTGTCTACGCTGGCGGATTTTCTTGGGCTTACCTCAGCTTGTCTGCGGGCGCGGGTGCTTTGCTTTTGTTTGGCGCAGTACAAGCCAGCATGCTGGGGTATGGCCTGTGGCGGGGCGAGCGTTTGCATGGCGTGCAATGGCTGGGGCTTGTGTTGGCTTGTGCCGGCTTGGTGGGCTTGTTGCTGCCCGGCGCAACAGCGCCTGAGCCCGCAGGCGCGTTGATGATGCTGCTGGCGGGCATCGCTTGGGGTGCCTATTCCTTGCGGGGACGCGGCGTGGCCAATGCCAGCGCCAGCACTGCGGGCAACTTTGTCCGAGCCGTTCCTTTGGCGCTTGCTTTGGTGATCATTGCCTTGCCTCAGGCGCAATGCGATGGCGAGGGCTTGATGTATGCCATTGGCTCAGGCGCGATCACTTCGGGTTTGGGCTATGCGGTTTGGTACAGCGTTTTGCCGCATTTGCGCGCCACGACTGCGGCCATTGTGCAGCTCTGCGTTCCAGTCATTGCCTCGCTGGGCGCCGTGGTTTTGCTCAACGAGGCCCTCAGTCCACGTTTGGGCTTGGCCACGGTTGCTGTTTTAGGCGGCATTGGTTTGGTGATTTTTAAACGCGGTCGCAATTAGATTTTTACGCGAGCGCGCCTTATTTGAGTGCGTCATTTCTTCCAAATTTTATAAATTGATGCTATTGGTGCATTTTTTGCTTAATTTCTGTGCA
>CAIYFE010000113.1 GCA_903925445.1 uncultured Burkholderiales bacterium
AAATGAAGATGGACGGGCCTGCGATGAGTTTCTTGACTTCGTGTTGGCTCTTGCCGCAAAACGAGCAATACAACGTTTTTTCGCCAGATGAGCCTTTTTTATCAGCCATGAGTGCAATCTTTACAAAACTCTTGTATCAAGGATGATACCGAAAACAAAACGGCGTTCGCCAGCCATCACAGGCCAGAGCAAACGCCGCCAAGCGGGATTTATGACAAATCAGGGACGCTTGTCTATCACTTCGTCAATCAGGCCGTAATCTTTAGCCTCCGCTGCGCTCAAAAAGTAGTCGCGCTCGGTGTCGCGCTCAATTTTGTCGAGCGACTGACCCGTGCGATCGGCCAAGATTTTGTTGAGCTGCTCTCGGGTTTTCAAGATTTCACGGGCCTGAATTTCGATTTCTGTGGCCTGACCTTGCGCACCGCCCAAGGGCTGGTGGATCATGACTTTGGAGTTAGGCAAGGAAAAACGCTTGCCTTTTTCGCCCGCCGCCAACAAAAACGCGCCCATGCTCGCCGCCATGCCAATGCACAGCGTAGAAACAGCCGGCTTGATGAAGTTCATGGTGTCAAAAATCGACATGCCCGCGCTGACAGAGCCGCCCGGCGAATTGATGTAGAGCGAAATGTCCTTGTCGGGGTTTTCGCTCTCCAAGAACAACAATTGCGCGACCACCAAGTTGGCGGTGTGGTCATTCACGGGGCCGACCAAGAAAATCACACGTTCTTTGAGCAAACGCGAATAAATATCGTAAGACCGCTCGCCGCGGCCTGACTGCTCAATGACCATCGGGATCATGCCCAGGCCTTGTGTGTCCAATGCGCTCATGTTGTTTCCTTGTGTTGGGAGGATCAGGATTGACCCATCAATTCGTCAAAGGACACGCTCTTGTCGGTCACTTTGGCTTTAGAGAAGATGAAGTCGGTCACGTTGTTTTCAATGACCACGGCTTCAACTTGTCCCAAACGATCCATGTCGCTGTAGTACCAACGCACCACATCTTCGGGTTTTTCGTAGCTGGCGGCCAGCTCTTCGATGTGGGCTTTGATTTGTTCAGCGGTGGCGTGCAACTCGTTTTGACGCACCAACTCGGCCACGACCAAGCCCAAACGCACGCGTTTTTCAGCTTGGGGACGGAAGATGTCTTCAGGAATTGGGGCTTTGTCAGCGTCTTTGACGCCGCGTTGTTTGAGGTCAGCGCGCGCGCCTTCGACCATGCGTTCCAACTCAGCTTGCACGCTGGCGTTGGGCAAGTCGAGTTCGGCTTTGGCCACCACAGCGTCCAAAGCCGCTTGTTTGTTGCGACCGGCCAAGCGGAATTTGACTTCGCGCTCCAGGTTTTTCTTGATGTCTTCGCGCAAACCGGCCACGGTCGCCTCGGCCACGCCCAAGGACTTGGCCAACTCATCGGTCACTTCGGGCAGATGCGCAGCTTCGACTTTTTTCAAGGTCACGAGGAAGTCGGCTTGCTTGCCGGCCACGTCTTTGCCGTGGTAGTCGGCTGGGAAATTGAGTGGGAAAGTTTTGCTTTCGCCCGACTTCATGCCACGCACGGCGTCTTCAAATTCCTTGAGCATTTGGCCTTCGCCCAGCAAGAACTGGAAGTCTTCGGCTTTGCCGCCTTGGAAAGGCTCGCCGTCGATCTTGCCTTCGAAGTCGATGGTCACGCGGTCGCTGTCTTGGGCAGCGCCAGTCAAGCCACGTTGCGCAAAGGTGCGGCGCTGTTTGCGCAAGATGTCGATGGTTTTGTCAACGGCAGCTTCGGTAACTTCGGCGGAAGCTTTTTCGACTTCAACGCCTGTCAGGTCGGCAAATTTGACTTCTGGGTACACCTCAAACACCGCGTCAAAAGCCATTTGGCCTTCGGGTGCGCCTTCTTTTTCGGAGATGCGGGGCTGGCCAGCAACGCGCAATTTGGCTTCGCTGGCGGCGGCACTGAACAACTCGCCCACTTTGTCATTCATGACTTCGTAGTGCACCGAGTAGCCATAGCGTTGTGCCACGATGTTCATGGGCACTTTGCCAGGACGAAAACCGTCCACTTTGACTTTGCGAGCCAAGCTCTTCAAACGCGTATCCACTTCCTTGGAGATGACTTCCACAGGCAGCGTAAAAGAGATTTTGCGCTCCAGTTTTTCCAAGGTTTCAACAGTCACAGCCATTTAATTTCTCCTAATTTGGCATTTAGCACGGATTGCCACTGTGCAACCCATGATGAGTTTGGTGCGCGAGGGGGGACTCGAACCCCCACAGTATTGCTACCGTCAGGACCTAAACCTGGTGCGTCTACCAATTTCGCCACCCGCGCGGTTTGTTTTTCAAATAACAACGGGCGGTCTGCTCATGACAGACAGCCCGTCTGAAATCGGTTAACTGCGCATTTTATCCTGTTACGCGTGCTGTTTTGGCACCTCGACCTTGAACCATGCCGCATATATGGCTGGCAAGGCCAGCAAAGTGAGCACGGTGGCCACAATCAAACCGCCCATGATGGCCACCGCCATCGGCCCCCAAAAGACGCTGCGGGTGAGCGGAATCATGGCCAGCACCGCTGCCGCCGCAGTCAGCACAATCGGGCGCAAGCGCCGCACAGCCGACTCGACGATGGCTTCCCAGGCAGGCACGCCTTCGGCGCGATCGCGCTCAATTTGGTCGATCAAGATGACCGAATTGCGCTGGATCATGCCCATGAGCGCAATCACACCCAGCAAGGCGACAAATCCAAAGGGACGGTTGAGCACCAACAAGGCAAACGCCACACCGGCAATGCCCAAGGGTCCGGTCAAGAACACCAACACCGCGCGACTGAAGCTGTGCAACTGCAACATGAGCAAGGTGAAGGTGATGAACAACATCAAAGGCATGCCGGCGGAGATCGAACTGGAGCCTTTGGAACTTTCCTCCACCGCGCCAGCCACTTCGACGCGGTAACTGGCGATGGCGTTTTGTTGCCATTTCGCCTCCAGCTTGCGCAGTTCGGGCAACAGCTGCTGCGTCACGGTTGCGCCTTGCAGGCCTTCCACAATGTCGCATTGCACGGTGATGGCGTATTCGCGCCCTTCTCGCCACATGACGCCGGGCTCCCAGCTGAGCACGGGTTTCAAAATTTGTCCCGCTGGAATCAGCTTGCCAGAGGCGGTGGCGATGTAGGCGTTGTTGATGTCGCTGATGTCGTCGCGCTCGCTCAGGGGTTGGCGCAACACCACATCGATGAGTTTGTTGTCTTCACGAAATTGCTCCACCGTCGAGCCCACAAACAAGGTGTGCAAGCTTTGGGCAATGGACTGGCTGCTCACACCGAGCGTGCGTGCCTTGGCCTGATCAATTTCCATGCTCAGGACTTTGACGGACTCATTCCAGTTGTCATTGACACCTCGGGTCGATGGGTTGGTGC
>CAIYFE010000114.1 GCA_903925445.1 uncultured Burkholderiales bacterium
ACATGGGCTGGTTTTTCACCAAGGCCGCGGGGTTGACTTTTGGCGGGGCTTATGCCGTCTTGCCTTACGTTTACCAAGCAGCAGTCACGCAATTTGCTTGGGTCAGCCCCACACAAATGATGGACGGCTTGGCCTTGGGCGAAACCACGCCCGGCCCCTTGATCATGGTGGTGTCCTTTGTGGGATTTTTGGCCGGTTACGGGCAAGCCTTTTGGGGTGCCGAACACGCCTTGCTGGCAGGCACCGTGGCTGCGTGCTGGGTGACGTGGTTCACCTTCTTGCCTTCGTTCATTTTCATATTGGCCGGCGGACCCTTGGTGGAAAGCACCCACAACGATTTGACGTTCACCGCACCGCTGACGGGCATCACGGCAGCGGTGGTGGGCGTCATCCTCAATTTGGCTTTGTTTTTTGGCTACCACGTGGTGTGGCCACAAGGCTTTTCAGGCCAGCCCGATGTCATCAGCGCTGGACTGACTTTGCTGGCTGGCGTGGCTTTGTTTCGATACACACGCAGCGTGATGGAAGTCATGGGTGCATGCGCCTTGGCTGGACTGGCCTTGCTTTGGCTGCCTTGACACAACGCCTGCGGGCGTCATTGAAACAAGACCGCCATCTGCGCCAAAAACACATCGCACACGGTGGGGCAAAACAGCTTGCCCCGATTGCTGGCAATCACTTTCAACGCTTCCTTGGGGGTGTGAGGGGTGCTTGAGTACTCACCTGCCACCAACTCTTCAAACGCCTCCACCACAGCCAAAATGCGCGCACCCAGTGCGATGTCTTCGCCTGCGAGCTTGTCAGGGTAGCCCGAGCCGTCAAAGTATTCGTGGTGCGAGCGGACAATTCGGCCCACCTCATCCAACTCCGACAAAATTTTCAAACTGTTTTGCCCCATCTCACCGTGCTTGCGATAGACCTTCGCGTCACCCAAAGGCAGCTCGATGTACTTGGTGTTCAAGATGCGATCGCTCAAACCAATCTTGCCCAAATCGTGCAGCAAGCCAGCGATGTAGAGCTCTTGTGCTTGCGACTCACTCCAACCCATGCCTCTGGCCACACGACGCGCCAGTTGTGCAACGCGACGTGAATGGCTCAACAAATCAGGTCGTCGCAAAGCCATCAAGCCCGAAAAAGCCTTGAGCGAAGACACATAAGACGATCTCAACTTGGCTTCTTTTTCTCGCTCACGATGGCTTTGGAGCACCGCTGTTTTCACCACATCAATCAACTCGGCATCGTTCCAGGGCTTGGTCATGAAACGAAAAATTTCTCCCTCGTTGACCGCCGCAATGGCGCTGTTCACATCGGCCGCACCGGTCAAAAGAATGCGCACCGTCAAAGGATATTTTTGACGCACCAAGGACAACAATTGCGCACCATCCATTTGCGGCATGCGCATGTCTGAGATGAGCACATCAAACGCACTTTGCGCCATCAACTCCAAAGCAGCAGCACCGCTTTGAGCAGTTGTGACTTGATACCCCTCCAGCGACAACATGCGTCTGAGCGAAGACAGAATGTTTGTTTCGTCATCGACGCACAAAATTTTGCATTGCGTGGCATCCAAATTTTCCATTGCATCGCTCCTGACGAATTCATTGGAAAAAGTCTAGCGGTTTACGAATTTCAAAAAAACCGTGCTTGCAAGCTATTTATATTCAATTTCAAAAATGGTTTGCTTATTCCCAGAACGAATAAAGGTAGA
>CAIYFE010000115.1 GCA_903925445.1 uncultured Burkholderiales bacterium
GGTGCAAAGCCTGCTGTTTACAGCTTTTGCGCTTGCATGAAGCTGTCGAACTTGGCTTCGGTGAAACGGAACCAGAGGTTTTCGTCGGCGCGGAACTTGGAGTAATCGGAATAGATTTTTTTCCAGTTTTCGTTTTTGGCTGACAACTCTTCGTAAAAAGCCATGGCTTCTTTGAAGGCAGCAGTCATCACGTCTTTGGGGAATTCGCGCAGCTTGGTGCCGGAGCCGACCAATTGCTTCAAGGCCGCAGGGTTGCGGGCGTCGTAGCGGGCTTGCATGTCCACGTGGGCTTGCATAGAAGCGGCTTCCACAATGGCTTTGTTCTCAGCCGACAGGGCGTTGAAGGCTTTGTCATTGATGAAGAAGTCCAGCTGTGGGCCGCCTTCCCAAAAACCTGGGAAGTAGTAGTAAGGCGCTACTTTGCTGAAACCGAGTTTCAGATCGTCATAAGGACCAATCCACTCGGCCGAGTCGATGGTGCCTTTTTCCAAAGCAGGGTAAATGTCGCCACCGGGGATGTTTTGCGGCACAACGCCCAAACGCTCCACCACTTTGCCGCCAAAGCCGCCGATGCGGAATTTCAAACCTTTGAGGTCGGCGACCGATTTGATTTCTTTGCGGAACCAGCCACCCATTTGAGCGCCCGTGTTGCCACCCAAGAAATTGATGATGTTGTACTTGGCGTAGAACTCACGCATGAGTTTCAAACCGTTGCCTTCGACCATCCATGCGGTCATTTGGCGGCTGTTCAGGCCAAACGGAATGGCGCAACCCAAAGCAAAGCATTCGTCCTTGCCAAAGAAGTAGTAAGGCGCGGTGTGCGCCATCTCAATGGAGCCTTGTTGCACACCGTCGACCACGCCAAAAGCAGGCATCAATTCGCCCGCGGCATGCACGGAAATTTCGAACTTGCCACCCGACATGTTTTTGACGGCTTTGGCAAAAACTTCAGCCGCGCCAAAAATCGTGTCCAACGACTTGGGAAAGCTCGAAGCCATGCGCCAACGCACCGTGGCTTGCGCATGCACAGCAGGTGCAGCACCCGCGGCCAAAATTCCAGCGATACCGGCATTTTTAAGGATGGAACGACGATCCATGAAGACTCCCTCAAGTGAATAACAAAAGTTGCAGAACTGATCAAACCAAGTCAATTCAGCAGGACGATGGCGGATTGTATGCAGTCGCTTTGGCGTCAATCCTCGGGTTTCCCCGTTGATTGCGTCAAATCAAAAAAACTTCAATCGGCGTGAAATCGGTTCACGCAAGATACTTTGCAAACCTTTGTTGCACACTGGCTTGAATACCTGGCGCGTCCAAACCCAACTCGCTGAGCAGCTTGACAGGGTCGCCATGTTCGGTGAACACATCGGCAACACCCAAACACAACACAGGTTTTTGCATGTCGAGTTGCTGCAAAGCCTCCAGCACCGCAGAACCCGCACCGCCCATGAGCGCGCCTTCTTCCAAAGTCACCAAGGCCTCGTGTTGAGCCGCCACTTCGGCCAAGGTCGCCAGGTCCAACGGCTTGGCCCAACGCATGTTGACCACCGTGGCGTTGAGCGCCTCGGCCGCTTGCAATGCGGGATACAACAAAGTGCCAAAGACCAACAAGGCAATGCGTTGGCCTTGTCGTCTGACTTGCGCTTTGCCAAAAGGCAAGGCATTGAGACCCGCTTGAACCGCCACTCCAACCCCTGCACCTCGGGGATATCGCACCGCCACGCAATGGTCTTGTTGGTAAGCCGTGGTCAACAGCGCACGGCATTCGTTTTCGTCAGCAGGACACGCAATGCTCACATTCGGAATGCAGCGCAAAAAAGGAATGTCATACAAACCCGCATGAGTTGCGCCATCGGCACCCACAATGCCCGCGCGATCTAAGGCCAGCACCATGGGCAACTTTTGCAGCGCCACATCGTGGATGACTTGGTCATACGCGCGTTGCAAAAAGGTGGAGTAAATCGCCACCACCGGTTTGACGCCCTCGCAGGCCAAGCCAGCGGCAAAAGTGACCGCATGTTGTTCGGCAATGCCCACGTCGTAGTAGCGCTCTGGAAATTGGCGGTGAAATTCCACCATCCCTGAGCCCTCGCGCATCGCAGGCGTGATGCCCACCAAGCGCGGATCGGCTTGGGCCATGTCGCACAACCACTGACCAAACACTTGGGTGAAGGTGGTTTTGGCCACCGTTGCCGCAGGCACCAAACCCACCGCGGGATCAAATTTACCGGGGCCGTGGTAGGCCACCGGATCGGCCTCGGCCAATTTGTAGCCCTGCCCTTTTTTGGTCACCACGTGCAAAAACTGTGGGCCCTCCAAGTGCTTGAGATTTTCCAGCGTGGGGATGAGCGAATCCAAATCGTGGCCGTCGATGGGTCCGATGTAATTGAAGCCAAATTTTTCGAACAAGGTGGCAGGCACCACCATGCCTTTGGCGTGTTCTTCAAAACGCTTGGCCAACTCGAACAAAGGCGGCGCACCTTTGAGCACTTGTTTGCCAACTTCTTTGGCGGCCGCATAAAACTTGCCACTCATGAGTTGCGCCAAGTACCGGTTGAGCGCACCCACTGGCGGGCTGATCGACATGTCGTTGTCGTTCAAGATGACCAACAGCTTGGCCGTGGTCACGCCTGCGTTGTTGAGCGCCTCAAAGGCCATGCCTGCGGTCATGGCGCCGTCGCCGATGACAGCAATCGAATGGCGCTGTTCGCCTTTTTGCTGCGCCGCCATCGCCATGCCCAATGCCGCCGAAATGCTGGTGGATGAATGCGCGGTGCCAAAGGCGTCGAACTCGCTTTCGTCGCGACGGGGAAATCCGCTCAAACCATGACGTTGGCGCAAGCTGCTCATTTGTTCGCGCCGCCCCGTCAAAATTTTGTGGGGATAAGTTTGGTGGCCCACGTCCCACACGATGCGGTCATGCGGCGTGTTGAACACATAGTGAAGAGCCACCGTCAACTCGACCGTGCCCAAGTTCGAGCTCAAATGCCCGCCCGTTTTGGCCACGCTGTGCAGCAAGTAATCGCGCAGCTCATCGGCCAAGGGTTTGAGTTGCGCACGGCTCAAAGCGCGCAAATCGGTGGGAGAGGCAATGGTGGGCAACAAGGCTGACATGGTGTTAAGTGTTCCGATTCACCACACGCTGCGCCAAGGCTTGCAACGCGTGAACATGGGTCAAGCCACTGGCCGCTAAGCCAGCCAACGCTTGCTCTAAAAGCTGATTTGCATACGATTTGGCCGCCTCCAACCCCAACAAAGACACATACGTGGGTTTGTCGTTGGCTGCATCTTTGCCGGCTGTTTTGCCCAAGGTGGCGGAGTCGGCGATGACATCCAAAATATCGTCCACCACTTGAAACGCCAAGCCCAAGGCTTGTCCATACGCCTGCAAACCTTGGTGGGCTTGGGATGAAGTTTGACCGCAGGCCGCGCCCATCATCACACTGGCTTCTAGCAAGGCACCCGTTTTGAGGCGGTGCATGTGGCGCAGTTGGGATTCGTTCAATTTCAAGCCCACGCTGGCCAAATCGATGGCTTGGCCTCCGGCCATGCCCGCATGACCCGCCGCGCGCGCCAGCAAACGACACAAGGTGGCTTGCACCTGCGGTGCAATGCCGGCGTTGTCGGGCGTTAAAAATTCAAAGGCCAAGGCCTGCAATGCGTCGCCGGCCAACAAGGCTTGTGCTTCGCCAAACTGCACATGCACCGTGGGCTTGCCGCGGCGCAACACATCGTTGTCCATGCAGGGCATGTCGTCGTGCACCAGCGAGTAGGCGTGAATCAGCTCCACCGCACAAGCTGCACGCAAAGCGGCATCGTCCAGCGCTGCGTCGGCTTGTTGATTTGCCACCGCCTCGCGAGCGGCCAACACCAACAACGGGCGCAAGCGTTTGCCGCCATCCAGCACGGCGTAGCGCATGGCTTCGCCCAAACCGGCGGGGGCTTGCGGGTCGATCCATTGAACCAAAGCGTTTTCGACCCGCAACAAGCAGGCGTCGGTCCAAGTGTCTAAATCAAAGGTTGCAACCGCCATGCGACTCACTCGTTCCAAGGCTTCAAACTGCCGTTGTCCAACACTTTGATTTGCTGCTCCAAGGCGTCGAGTTGGCCGCGGCAATAAGTCAAAAGTTGTGCGCCGCGCTCGTAATTGGTGAGCAAATCGGCCAGCGGCAATTGCCCAGCCTCCATGCGCTGCACCAACTGCTCCAGTTCTTGCAAAGCCGCTTCGTAGCTGGCGGGCGCTTCATCCGCTGCGCTGGGGGTGGTTTTGGCTTTGGACATGGACTGAAAAGACTGAAAAAAGAGTAATCCGCTATTTTAGGCGGCTTCAACCTGCAACATGAATTACTCCACAAATCTCAACAACACCCTCGGTTTTTGGCCAACTCTTGCGGTTGAATTGGGAGGCGCCAGCCTAAGACACGTACGCTTATCAAGGTAGAATCCCTCCTCCCATGCCTCAGCCACCCGGCTGATTTATTTTTTCCATTTCTCCCTGTGGGGAGTCTTTGGTCAGGTCACCCATGTCTGATTTAAGTCTTCAACTGCAGCAGGCGTCTAGCCAACTTCCAGTTACCAGTTACTTTGACGAGGCGCTTTTTCAAAGCGAACTCAAAACACTGTTCGCCCAAGGCCCACGTTATGTGGGTCATCAACTCGCTGTGCCCGAAGTGGGCGACTACTACGCTCTGCCCCACGAAAACGAGGGTCGCGCCCTGGTGCGCTCTGCCTCCGGTGTTGAACTCATTTCCAACGTGTGCCGCCACCGCCAAGCGGTCATGCTCAAAGGTCGTGGCTCACTCAACACGCAAGGCAAAGCTTCTGCAGGTGGCAATATTGTGTGTCCCTTGCACCGTTGGACTTACGCCCCCTCGGGCGAACTCTTGGGCGCGCCGCACTTTGCCAACGACCCTTGCTTGAATTTGAACAACTACAAGCTGCGCGAGTGGAACGGCTTGCTGTTTGAAGACAACGGCCTGGACATCGAAGCCGATCTGGCCAACATGGGCCCACGCGCTGCGCTCAACTTTGAAGGCTACTTGCTCGATCACGTCGAGCTGCACGTGTGCAACTACAACTGGAAAACCTTCATCGAGGTCTACCTAGAGGATTACCACGTGGGGCCCTTCCACCCAGGACTGGGCAACTTCGTGACCTGCGACGACTTGACGTGGGAATTCAAAGACAACTACTCGGTGCAAACCGTGGGCGTGGCCAGCACCTTTGGCAAGCCCGGCTCCGATGTCTACAAAAAATGGCATGACGTGTTGCTCAAGTACCGCAACGGTCAACTGCCCGAGCAAGGCGCCATTTGGCTCACTTACTACCCACACATCATGGTGGAGTGGTATCCCCATGTGCTGACCATCTCCACCTTGCACCCCATCAGCCCTGACAAAACGCTGAACATGGTGGAGTTTTATTACCCCGAAGAAATCGTGGCTTTCGAACGCGAATTTGTACAAGCCCAACGTGCCGCGTACATGGAAACTTGCATCGAAGACGACGAAATCGCCGAACGCATGGACGCGGGTCGCAAAGCCCTCCTGCAACGCGGTGACAACGAAGTCGGCCCTTACCAAAGCCCGATGGAAGACGGCATGCAGCACTTTCACGAGTGGTATCGCGGCAAGATGAATTTCACCGCCACCTAAAGCCCGACACATGCAAGCCCTCTGGATGCTGCTTGGCGCAGCTTTTTTTGCCACGATGGGTGTGTGCGTCAAATTTGCTTCGGCGTATTTCAACGCTTACGAATTGGTGTTTTATCGCGGCTTGGTCGGCATGGTGTTTTTGGCTTTCATTGCAAGACAAAAACGCGTCTCTTTGCTGACCCGTTATCCCGGCATGCACGCTTGGCGTTCTTTTGTGGGCGTGATTTCTTTGACCGCTTGGTTTTACGCCATTGCCAATTTGCCGCTGGCCACAGCCATGACGCTCAATTACATGAGTGGCGTGTGGGTGGCTGCGTTTTTGGTGGGTGGCTCATTGATCAATTGGAGCGCACAAGATGGCCGCAGCGCTTGGTCGCAAGGTCCTTTGGCCTTGACGGTGCTGACAGGTTTTGCTGGCGTGGTCATGATGCTGCGCCCCACCATCGAGCAAAACCAAATTTTTGCTGGCCTAATTGGACTCATGTCGGGCTTTGTGGCGGCCTTTGCTTACATGCAAGTCATGGCTCTGGGACGCATTGGCGAGCCCGAAACCCGCACGGTGTTTTACTTTGCCATTGGCACAGCAATCGCAGGCGCCTTGGGCATGAGTTGGGCAGGCGTTTCTGAATGGAACTGGACCCACGCCATTTGGTTGCTGCCCGTGGGCTTGTTTGCCTCACTGGGGCAACTCTGCATGACGCGCGCTTACAGCAAAGGCGCCACCTTGGTGGTGGCCAATTTGCAATATTCGGGCATTGTGTTTGCCGCGCTTTACAGCTTGCTGTTGTTTGGTGATGACATTCCGTTCATCGGTTGGGCGGGCATGGTCTTGATCATTGCCAGCGGCATGGTCGCCACCTTGCTGCGCGCCCGTGCCGCACCCAACGCACCTGCTGAAGAACATTGACGAAAGGCTTTTGCATGTACACCACGCTCATCTCCGTTGCCCAACTCCAAGCGTTACAGCACAGCACGCCTGCGCTGCGGATCTTTGATTGCAGTTTTGACTTGGCACAGCCGCACGCGGGACACGCCCAATTTTTGCAAGAGCACATTGCAGGCGCACGTCACGCCGATCTCGATCAACACCTGAGCACCCATCAAGATGCGCTGCGCGTCAACGGCGGTCGTCATCCCCTGCCCCAACGCGAGGTGTTTGTGCAATGGTTGCAAAGCGAGGGGGTTTCAAATGACACGCAAGTGGTGGTCTACGACCGCAATGGCATGAACTACTGCGGGCGTTTGTGGTGGATGCTCAAATGGTGTGGGCACGATGCCGTGGCTGTGCTTGACGGTGGCTTGCAAGCTTGGAAAGCGGCGGGTGCGGCGCTGACTTCGGGCGAGGCTGCTTTGTGCGAAGCGGGGCAATTCACCTTGCGCGATGCCTTGGTGAAGTTGGTGGACACACGCACAGTGGCGGCAAACTTGGGAGACGCGCAAACCATCATCGATGCGCGTGGCGCTCCCCGTTACCGTGGCGAAGTTGAACCGCTCGATCCCGTGGCCGGTCATATTCCAGGTGCGCTCAATCGGCCGTTCAACACCAATTTGAATGCCGAAGGTTTTTTCAAATCGCCCGAGCAACTGCGCCAAGAGCTGACGCAACTGCTGGGTCATCGCAACGCACAACAGGTGGTTCACCATTGCGGCAGCGGCGTGAGTGCCGTGCCCAATGTGTTGGCCATGGAGGTGGCTGGCTTGGGGCGCACGGCGCTTTATGCGGGCAGTTGGAGCGAATGGTGCAGCACGCCCAACTTACCTGTTGCCACGGGCGAGAACACCTAAAAAAACCATCAGTGCTGCGCTATTTCACCCAGCACTTGCACCAACACCATGCCCGCAAACAACCAAGCCACTTGCGCTGCGGTTTGATGCGGCGTGAGCCGTTTTTGCAATTGCGGAATCAAGTCAGCCAAAGCCACATACACAAAACTGCTCGCGGCAATGACCAAGAAATACGGCAGCGAGTCATCCAAAACGCCCACCAGCGCATAGCCCACCAAGCCGCCCAAAGCTGTCACGGCGCCTGAGAGTGACAGCTTGATCAAAGCGCCGCGCGAATTTTGTAGCGTCTGACGCAACACCACCAAATCGCCCACATGGTGCGGTACTTCATGGGTCAGCACAGCAGCGGCAGCGGCCAAACCCAAATGCCAATCGGCGACAAACGCTGCTGCAATCAAAATGCCATCGCCAAACGCGTGCAAGCTGTCTCCCAGCAACACGGTCCAACCGCCACTGTGCGTGGCGTGGTGATCGCCATGCGTGTACGTGTGCTCATGCGCCAAGTGGGCATGGTCGTGATGGTGCTCGTGTCCGTGATGCCACAACTCGGCCTTGTCCAGCAAAAAGAAAAACACCACGCCCACCAGCAAAACGGCAAACAACGCATGCACCGAGACCTGTGTTTGTTGTGCCAACTCAAACGCCTCAGGCAACAACCGAGTGAAAGCTGTGGCCAACAATGCGCCTGCTGCCAAACTGAGCAAATGCTGCGTAAAGCGCGCCAACAAGGCCTTGGCCAGCCAAGCCGCCAACAACACGCTGCCAATGCCAGCGATCAGCGTGCTCAGAAGTATGAAAAACAAGGTCATGGTCGAATCATAGGCTGATGCTGAACGGTTGATCTCAATGTGCCTGATCCCAGTTGGCGCCCACGCCCACCTCGGCCAACAAAGGCACTTTGAGCTCGGCCACCGAGGCCATCAAACGGGGCACTTCGCTGCGCAACCATTCAACCTCGCTTTGCGGTACTTCGAACACCAGTTCATCGTGCACTTGCATGATGACGCGGGTGGCACGTTGCTGCTCATCGATGGCCTTTTGCACCGCCACCATGCTGAGTTTGATCAAGTCAGCTGCTGTGCCTTGCATGGGCGCGTTGATCGCGGCGCGTTCTGCCGCTGCACGTCGTGGGCCATTGGGGCTGGCAATTTCGGGCAAGTAAAGGCGACGTCCAAATACGGTTTGCACAAACCCCTGCGCTTTGGCTTGTTCGCGGGTCTCGTCCATGTAGCGTTTGACGCCAGCAAAACGCTCAAAGTAGCGGTTGATGTAATTTTTGGCCGCTGTGTTGTCGATGCCCAGCGCCTTGGCCAAGCCAAAGGCGCTCATGCCGTAAATCAAACCAAAGTTGATGACCTTGGCGTAACGCCGTTGCTCGCTGCTGACTTGGTCAACGGCAACGCCAAACACCTCGGCGGCGGTGGCACGGTGCACATCCAGCCCATCGTGAAATGCTTTGAGCAACGCCTCGTCGCCGCTGATGTGCGCCATGATGCGCAGTTCGATTTGCGAATAATCCGCGCTGGCAATCACGCTGCCTGCCGGCGCCACAAACGCTTCACGCACTTTGCGTCCCTCTGCGGTGCGAATGGGGATGTTTTGCAGATTGGGGTCGTTGCTGGACAAGCGTCCAGTCACCGCCACCGCTTGCGCGTAGTGCGTGTGCACGCGACCTGTGCGAGGCAGCGCCATTTGCGCCAGTTTGTCGGTGTAAGTGCCTTTGAGCTTGCTCAAGGAGCGGTGTTCCAAAATTTTGGCGGGTAGCGGGTAATCTTCGGCCAACTTTTCCAAAACTTCTTCGTCGGTGCTGCGCGCACCAGTGGCGGTTTTTTTGATGACCGGCAAGCCCAATTTGTCAAAAAATATTTCGCCCAATTGCTTGGGACTGGCCAAATTGAAAGGCTGTCCGGCAATGGCGTAAGCCTCGTTTTCCAATTGCACAATGCGTTGACCCAAGGCATGACTTTGCGTCGCCAACGTGGGCGCGTCGATCAACACGCCGTTGCGTTCGATGCGGTAGAGCGCTTCGCTGCTGGCAATTTCAAGTTCGTAGATGAAGCGCAACTTGTCATCGGCTTGCAAACGTGGCCACAACGCCAAGTGAACATCCAAGGTCATGTCGGAGTCTTCACACGAGTACTCGGTGGCACGTGCCACATCCACTTGGGAAAACGGAATTTGGTGTGCGCCCTTGCCGCACAGGTCTTCGTAACTCAAGCCTTTGCGGCCCACATGGCGTTCGGCCAAACTGGCCAAGCCGTGCGGTTTGTGCACCTCCAACACATAGCTTTGCAGCATGGTGTCGTGCACAAAGCCACGCACTTCAATGCCGTGATTGGCCATGACATGGCGGTCGTATTTGATGTGCTGCCCCAGCTTGAGGGCTTGCGGGTTTTCAAACCAGGGTTTGAGTTTGGCCAGCACTTCGTTGAGCGGCAATTGCTCGGGAGCATCGCCATAGCTGTGCGCCAACGGGATGTAACACGCCTGCCCCGGTTGCACCGAAAAACTCAGCCCCACAATTTCAGCGCGCATTTCGTCCACCGAGGTAGTTTCGGTGTCAAAAGCCACCAACTCGGCCGCTTGAATTTTGGTCAGCCATGCGTCAAAAGTTTCCCAACTCAGCACACAGTCGTAATGTTTGTCGCGCACTTGACTTTGCACCGGCGCGGGTTCATCAAACACATCGAGTGTTGGAGTCGCAGCGGCTGAACGTGTTGCTGTTGGCACGGTGTTCGCGTGCGAAGCCTCCAACACTTTGGCGGCCAAGCCTTTGAATCCATAACGTTCGTAAAAAGATTGGAGCGCGACGCGATCTGGCTCATTCAAGGTCAAGGCATCCATGGCGGGCAAAGTGGGCACATGGGCCGAAAGATCGCAATCGGTTTTGATGGTCACCAACTGGCGGCCCGTGGGAAGCCAATCCAAGGCTTGGCGCAAGTTTTCACCCGCCACGCCTTTGATGCTTGCGGCGTTTTGCAGCAAGCCCTCCAACGAGCCAAATTCCATCAACCACTTGGCAGCCGTTTTGGGACCCACTTTGGCGACGCCAGGCACGTTGTCCACGGTGTCACCCACCAGGGTTTGAAAATCAATCATCAAATGCGGGGGCACACCAAACTCGGCGGTCACACCCGCCACATCGCGGCGCTTGCCGTTCATGGTGTCCATGATGGTGATGCGTTCGTCCACCAACTGGCTCAGGTCTTTGTCACCGCTGGAAATCATCACATCCAAGCCTTGACGCGCTGCGGTTTTGGCCAGCGTGCCGATCACATCGTCGGCTTCGACGCCGGGCACATCCAACACGTGCCAGCCCATCAAGCGCACCACTTCGTGAATGGGTTCAATTTGGCTGCGCAAATCGTCGGGCATGGGCGAACGATTGGCCTTGTACTGGGGGTAAATGTCATCCCGAAACGTTGGACCTTTGGCGTCGAACACGCACACGGCATACAAGGCGGGCACTTCTTTGCGCAGGCTTTGCATCATGTTGATCATGCCGCGAATGGCGCCCGTGGCGGGGCTGGAGGGATCGCCCGGCACGGCACGTAAATCGGGCATGGCATGAAAGGCGCGGTACAAATAGCTGGAGCCATCGACCAGCAACAAGGTTTGGGTTTTGCTCATACGCCAATTGTGCCGTGAGTGTCAAGGCTGCCAATTACAATGGCTGGTTCACCATTTCACCGCGCACCATGGCTGTTTTCACAGAAGTTTCTGAATCCACTGCTCAAGCACTGCTTCAATCGCTCAAATTGGGCGATTTGGTGGCGCTCCAAGGCATCCAAGGTGGGATTGAAAACACCAACTATTTTCTGACCAGCACCCA
This sequence comes from uncultured Burkholderiales bacterium, assembly GCA_903925445.1. Taxonomy (GTDB): domain Bacteria; phylum Pseudomonadota; class Gammaproteobacteria; order Burkholderiales; family Burkholderiaceae_C; genus Limnohabitans. The sequence goes on from CAIYFE010000115.1 coordinate 11,272, forward strand.
AGGTGAGTATGTGCTCACCTTGTTTGAACGCCTCACACACGAGCAATTGCCGTTTTATCTGTATTTGATGAAGCATTTGGCGCAAGGCGGCATCGCTGTGCCCGATCCGGTGTCTGACGCACAGGGCGATATTTTGCTCACCGTCAACGACAAGCCCGCAGCGGTGGTCAATCGCTTGCGCGGTAAAAGCGAATTGAACCCCAACACCGCGCACTGCGCTGCTGTGGGCGAAATGCTGGCCAAAATGCACTGGGTTGGCCGTGACTTTGCCCGCCAACAACCCAATTTGCGAGGGCTGGCTTGGTGGAATGAGACCGTGCCGGTGGTGTTGCCTTTCATGGATGCAGCGCAGCAAGCGCTGATCCAAGCCGAGCTGGCCTATCAAAACCACATGGCTACCTCCTCGGCTTACGCAGCCTTGCCGCGTGGCCCGGTGCACGCCGACTTGTTCCGCGACAACGTCATGTTTGACGGCAACGCCGAACACCCCGAGCTGACGGGCTTTTTTGATTTCTACTTTGCCGGAGTTGACACCTGGTTGTTTGATGTGGCGGTGTGCTTGAACGACTGGTGCATCGACCACGCCAGCGGCCAGCACGACGCCAGCAAAGCGCAGGCCTTGCTCACGGCCTATCAACACATTCGCCCCTTTTCAGCCGCTGAACGCCACATGCTCAACCCCATGCTGCGCGCAGGCGCTTTGCGTTTTTGGACTTCGCGTTTGTGGGACTTTTACCTGCCCCGCGAGGCCAGCATGTTGCAAGCCCACGACCCCACCCACTTTGAACGGGTGTTGCGCGCGCGCATTGCCCAACCGATCACACTTTGACCATGAAACTCAACGTCGTCCCCGCCAAACACGGCGCCATGTGGGTGCGCCAAGGCATTCGTGCTTTTTGGAAGCAACCCATTGCCTTGAGCGGCTTGTTTTTCATGTTCATGGCGATCATGTCGTTGTCCAGCTTGCTGCCCGTGGTGGGCAGCTTCATCGCCTTGGCTTTGCTGCCTGCTGCCAGTTTGGGCTTGATGGCCGCTACCCGCGAAGTCGATTTGGGCAAATTCCCCATGCCCATGATCTTGGCCTGCGGCTTTCGGGTGGGCAAAGAACGCAAACGCGACATGCTGATTTTGGGCGTGTTGTATGCCGCAGGCTTCATTGGCGTGATGGGGTTATCCGCCTTGTTTGACGGTGGCGAATTGGCCAAGTTGTATTTGCTGGGCGGCACCATCGACGCCGAGATGGTGGCCAAACCCGAATTCCAAAACGCCATGTGGTTGGCTTTTTTGCTCTACCTGCCCTTTAGCGCCGTGTTTTGGTTTGCGCCAGCCTTGGTGCATTGGCACAGCGTGCCCGCAATCAAGAGTTTGTTTTTCAGCACCGTGGCGTGTTTGAGCAACTGGCGTGCATTTTTGGTTTTTGGGCTGATGTGGCTGCTGATTTTCATGAGTTCAGCCTTGCTCATCACCTTGATTTCTATTGCCACAGGCGACAGCGACTTTGCCTCGCTGGTGTTGGTGCCCGCCATGCTGATGCTGGCCGCCATGTTTTTTTGCTCCAGCTACTTCAGCTTTCGCGACAGCTTTGTGTCGGACACGATTTACGCCTGATGGCTTGGCTCAAACCGGTGTGAGCTTGGCCACACTCAAGGCCAACCATTTGATGCCGTGGCGGTTGAACTTGACTTGCGCGCGCGCATCGTCGCCCGCGCCCTCCAGGCCAATCACGGTGCCTTCGCCAAACTTGGTATGAAACACTTGCACGCCTGCTTGTACCCACGCATTGGGACCAGCGGCTGCGCGTTGTACTACCGGCGCAGCCACAGCGGTTGCAACACCACCGCCCCAAGGGTTGTTTTGCCAAGCCGCGCTGCCCCAGGCTTCGCGTCGGCTGGGTTGCACATCAGAAAACGCTGAGCGCGCGGGCGTGATCCATTTGAGGGTGTGCTCGGGCAATTCGTCAAAAAATCGGCTGCGCAAGTTGTAACGGGTTTGTCCGTGCAACATGCGGGTTTGCGAATGGCTCAAATACAAACGCCGACGCGCACGGGTGATCGCCACGTACATCAGACGCCGTTCTTCTTCGAGTCCTTCGTAATCATTCATGGCGTTGTCGTGGGGGAACAAGCCTTCTTCCATGCCGGTGATGAACACCACATCAAACTCCAAACC
>CAIYFE010000116.1 GCA_903925445.1 uncultured Burkholderiales bacterium
CTCAATGCCAATGTGTCCACGCTGCGATTGCACATAAGCACACGACAAAAAAGTAGCGCCCACCAACATGAACACCGACAGCTCGTCTTGCCAATCGTTGGATGTTTGAAAGAAATAACGGGTGAACACCGAGTAAGTGAGCACGCAAGAGGTCAACACCAACGCGAGCATGGAAGCGCGCATGATCCAGCGGTTGAAGGCCGCCAAAGCGCGCACCAGCCAAGCCACAGTGGTGTTTTTGGGTTGTCGCGGACTCGCTGGCGTTAACTCAACACCGTGGCTCACAGGGTTTGCTCCGCCAAAGCCAACAACTTGGCACAACCTGCGTTTTTGCTGGCGTAATCTTTCCAAGCCGTTTCGCGTGCGATGGCTTGCCATTTTTTGATCGAGGCCTGCGACAAATCAACCACTTTGGCGCCTGCTTTTTGGTAGACCTTGGCCACTTCGATGTCGTCTTTTTTGGCCGCCTCAAGGGCGAATTTTTCCAACTCCGCACCCACGGCCATGATGGTGTCGCGTTGGTCTTTGGGCAGCGCGTCAAAGATGGCTTTGGACATCATCAAGGGCTCAAACATGAACCAATACGCGCCGGTGCGACCCGTGGTCAAGGCCTTGGCAATTTCTTCCAAATGAAAGGAGATGAACGAGGTCGAAGAAGTCATGGCCGCATCCATCGCGCCCGTTTGCATGGCGGCATAAATTTCGTTAGAAGGCAGCGTCACCACGGCAGCGCCTGCTTCTTTCAAAATCATGTCCACTTCGCGCGAGCCGCCTCGCACTTTCATGCCCTTGGCGTCTTCTGGATCCACAATGGGTTTGGAGCGCGAAGCCACACCGCCTGCTTGCCAAATCCAGCTGATCAGCACCCCGCCTTTTTCTTTGAGCAAGCGATCCAACTCAATGCCCACGGGTTTGTTTTTCCAGCCGTAAGCTTGCTCGTAAGACACCACCAAACCGGGCATCAAGCCAATGTTGACTTCGGGAATTTCACCGCCCGCATAAGACAGCGGAATCAAGGCCATGTCCAAAGCGCCCTTGCGCATGGAAGAAAACTGCGCGTTGGTTTTCATCAAGGACGAGCCTGGATAAATTTCAAACTTGAGCGCGCCCTTGGTGCGCTTTTCAACCTCGGCCGCAAACATTTGCGTCAAGCGATCGCGAAAGTCACCCTCTTTGATCGAACCGCCAGGAAATTGATGCGAAATTTTGAGCGTCGTGGATTGCGCCCAAGCCGATGTCCATGTCAAAGCCGCCAGGCCCAAAGCACTGGCAGACTGAAGCAGATTGCGACGTTTCATGTGGTGTCTCCTGAAAAATGTCAGTTCTGTTGTGTATACGTTAATTTACCGTTTGTATTAGTTCTCCGGACATAGCGAATACCCCAATGAAAATTAAATATCCGTAGAAAACAGCAATGACAAAATGAACGCATGAAAATTTCTGAACAACTGCGTGAAAAAATCGAAGAAAAAATCGCAACCGGCCAACTCGCGCCCGGCAGTTCTTTGGACGAAGTCAGCCTCGCTGCCGAGTACGGCGTCTCTCGCACCCCCGCACGCGAAGCCATGATTCAACTCGCCGCAGAAGGCCTGATCGTGATCCGTCCGCGCAAAGGCGCGGTGGTCGCCAGCATTGGCCCGACCCGCTTGATTGAGATGTTTGAAGTCATGGCCGAACTCGAAGCCATGTGTGGTCGCCTGGCCGCACGGCGCATGACCGATTCACAACGCCAAGCGCTGCTCAAAGCCCACGAAGACTGCGAAGCCGCCCGCGCGCAGCAAGACTCGGATGCTTATTTTTATTGCAACGAACTGTTTCATGCCGCGATTTATGAAGGCAGCCACAACTCGTTTTTAAGCGAACAAGCGGGTCAATTGCATCGGCGCTTGCGCCCCTACCGAAGGCTGCAACTGCGCGTGCGTGACCGCATGAAGGTGTCGCACAAAGAGCACTCGGCCATCGTCAACGCGATCACCCAAGGCGACGCCGAACGAGCTGCCGCCGCGCTGCGTGAACACTTGTTGATTCAAGGGGAGCGCTTCAGCGATTTGTTGTCATCGCTGGCACAACTGCAAACACAGGCCTGATTTTTAGAGCGGGCGAGCATTGGGCTTTTGGTAAGCCCAAACCAGCAATGCAAGGCCGATCAAAATCATGGGCACGCACAACCACTGCCCCATGCTCAAGCCCGCGCTGAGCAAGCCCAAAAACGCGTCGGGCTCGCGGAAATACTCGGCCAAGAACCGCATCAACCCGTAGCCCACCATGAACACCCCAGACACCGCACCCATAGGACTGGGCTTGCGCGCAAACAGCCACAGCACCACAAAAAGCAGCACCCCCTCGCCCAGGAATTGATACACCTGCGAAGGGTGACGCGGCAGCATGGAGCCACTTTGCGGAAACACCATCGCCCAAGGCAATTGCGGATCGGCCAAACGCCCCCACAACTCACCGTTGATGAAATTACCCACTCGCCCACAAGCCAAACCCGTGGGCACACAAGGCGCGATGAAATCGGTCACCCACAACCAGTGGCGCTTTTTTTGCCAAGCAAACACCGCCGTGGCGACAAACACGCCCAACATGCCGCCGTGAAAACTCATGCCGCCTTGCCAAACGGCAAACACTTCCAAAGGATGTTCAGCGTAGTAGGTGGGCTTGTAAAACAAGCAATACCCGATGCGACCCCCCAAAATCACGCCCATGACGCCGTAAAACAAGATGTCTTCAATGTCTTGAGGCGACCACAAGTCTTTGGCCACTTCAGCGGCATAAGGTTCATGGCGCAAGCGCAAACGCGCCAAACCCACAAAAAAAGCAAATGCGGCCAAGTAAGTCAGGCCATACCAATGAATGGCCAAAGGCCCTATTTGAAGCGCTACGGGATCGAATTGCGGGTGAATCAACATGCCATCACAACACCCAATCAGTCCAGCAAGGACAAATCGCGCACCGCGCCTTTGTCTGCCGACGTGGCCAACTTGGCATAGGCTTTGAGCGCAGCCGAGACTTTGCGGGGACGCGCTTGTGCGGGTTTCCAGCCCAATTTGTTTTGTGCTTCACGGCGTTTGGCCAGCTCCTCATCACTGACCAACACATCAATGCTGCGATTGGGAATGTCAATGCGAATGCGGTCGCCATTTTTGACCAAGCCAATCGTGCCGCCTGCGGCCGCTTCGGGCGAACAGTGGCCAATCGACAAACCCGATGTACCGCCCGAGAAGCGACCATCGGTGAGCAAGGCGCAGGCTTTGCCCAAACCTTTGGACTTGATGTAGCTGGTGGGATAGAGCATCTCTTGCATGCCGGGTCCGCCTTTGGGGCCCTCGTAACGCACGACCACAATATCGCCCGCCTTGACTTGATCGTTCAAGATGTGCTCCACCGCTTCATCTTGTGATTCGACCACGTGCGCGGGGCCTTCAAACACCAACAAGCTGTCGTCCACGCCTGCGGTTTTGACCACACAACCGTCTAACGCAATGTTGCCGCGCAACACCGCCAATCCGCCCTCTTTGCTGAAAGCGTGTTCGACCGAACGAATGCAACCCTCGGCGCGGTCGGTATCTAAGCTGGGCCAACGGGTGTTTTGGCTAAAAGCAACTTGGGTCGGAATGCCGGCTGGACCCGCCATGTAAAAGTGTTTCACTGCATCGCTGGGATGACGCGCAATGTCCCACTCGTTGAGCACCTCTTTCATGGGTTTGCCCAGCACGGTGGGCACATCGGTGTGCAAACGACCTGCGCGATCCAGTTCGCCCAAAATCGCCATGATGCCGCCAGCACGATGCACATCTTCGATGTGGTACTTGTTGGTGTTGGGCGCGACTTTGCACAACTGTGGCACGATTTTGGACATGCGATCAATGTCGGCCATCGTGAAGTTGATTTCGGCTTCTTGTGCGATGGCCAACAAATGCAAAATCGTGTTGGTCGAGCCGCCCATGGCGATATCCAGCGCAATCGCGTTTTCAAACGCTTTGAAACCGACCGAGCGAGGCAACACCGATTCGTCGCCTTGTTCGTAATAACGCTTGCACAAATCCACCACGGTATGCCCCGCTTGTTTGAACAAAGCTTCGCGGTCGGCGTGGGTGGCGACCACCGTGCCGTTGCCAGGCAAGGACAAGCCCAGCGCTTCAGTCAAACAGTTCATCGAGTTGGCGGTAAACATGCCTGAGCAAGAACCACAGGTCGGACATGCCGAACGCTCGACCTCGGCCAGATCGGCATCGCTGACTTTGCTGTCGGCGGCCATGACCATGGCATCGATCAAGTCGAGTTTTTTGAATTCCACGGTTTGTGTGGTCGGATTGGCCAAACGCACCTTGCCCGCTTCCATCGGCCCCCCCGACACAAAGATGACGGGAATGTTCAAACGCATCGCCGCCATCAACATGCCGGGCGTGATCTTGTCGCAGTTTGAGATGCACACCAAAGCGTCGGCGCAATGGGCGTTGACCATGTACTCGACCGAATCGGCAATGATGTCGCGGCTGGGCAAGGAATACAACATGCCGTCGTGGCCCATGGCAATGCCGTCATCGACCGCAATGGTGTTGAACTCTTTGGCCACACCGCCAGCGGCTTCGATTTCGCGTGCCACCAATTGCCCCAAGTCTTTCAAATGCACATGGCCCGGCACAAACTGCGTGAACGAGTTGGCAATGGCGATGATGGGTTTGCTGAAATCATCGTCTTTCATTCCAGTGGCACGCCACAACGAGCGAGCGCCTGCCATGTTGCGGCCAGCGGTGGAAGTCTTGGAACGGTAAGCAGGCATTTGATGGGCTCCGATGAAAAATCAACAAAAAACAGCCGCAATTATCGCCCACCCGCCTTCGCCAACTTGATCAACTTACCCGCACCTGACGTTGACCAGTGAACCGACGGGGTCTTTTGCGCGCAAGCCGCGATAAACTGTGGGGCTTGCCCATTCACCCAACGCAAAAGGTCACGATATGAAAAAAAATCTTCTGGCAATTGCCGCCATCACATTGAGCGCTGTGAGTGCCCCGAGTTGGGCTGATCAAGCCTTGGCCACGGCCAAAAATTGCATGGCTTGTCATGCGCTGGATCACAAAGTGGTCGGTCCGGCCTACAAAGATGTGGCGGCCAAATACGCCAACGACAAAGGCGCTGTCGACAAGCTGGCGGCCAAGATCCTCAAAGGCGGCTCAGGTGTGTGGGGCGCCATGCCCATGCCTGCCAATGCACAAGTCAGCGAAGCCGAAGCCAAAAAACTGGCGGCTTGGGTTTTAACCATCAAATAAACAAGGACGATCGAATGACCATCATTCGCCAAAACGACTTGATTGAATCTGTGGCCTCTGCGCTGCAGTACATCAGCTTTTATCACCCTGCCGATTACATCCAACACTTGGCGCGTGCCTACGAACGCGAACAAAGCCCAGCGGCCAAAGATGCGATGGCGCAGATTCTGACCAACAGCAAAATGAGCGCCTTGGGGCATCGTCCGATTTGCCAAGACACGGGCATCGTCAACGTGTTTCTCAAAATCGGGATGGATGTTCGCTTTGAAGGCTTCAGTGGCAGTTTGAATGACGCCATCAACGAGGGCGTGCGCCGTGGCTACCTCAACCCCGACAACGCCCTGCGCGCGTCTGTCGTGGCCGACCCTCAATTCGCCCGCAAAAACACCAAAGACAACACGCCTGCGGTGATCTTTCACGAGTTGGTGCCAGGCAATCAACTCGACATCACCGTGGCGGCCAAAGGTGGCGGCAGCGAAAACAAATCCAAGATGTACATGCTCAACCCCAGCGACAACGTGGTGGATTGGGTGCTCAAAACCGTCCCCACCATGGGCGCGGGCTGGTGCCCGCCAGGCATGCTGGGCATCGGCATTGGCGGCACGGCCGAAAAAGCGGTCTTGATGGCCAAAGAAAGTCTGATGGACGACTTAGACATGTACCAGTTGCTCGAAAAATCCAGCAAAGGTGAAAAACTGGATCAAGTCGAAGAACTTCGCTTGGAGCTCTATCACAAGGTCAACGCTTTGGGCATTGGCGCACAAGGCTTGGGCGGCTTGACCACCGTGCTGGACGTCAAAATCAAGATGTACCCCACCCATGCGGCTTCCAAACCCATTGCCATGATTCCCAATTGCGCCGCAACTCGCCACGCGCACTTTGTCATGGATGGCTCAGGCCCGGTCTTTTTAGAAGCCCCTTCGCTCGATCTGTGGCCCAACGTCAACTGGACGCCCGACACCCAAAAAAGCAAGCGCGTGGACTTGAACACGCTCACCAAAGCAGAAGTCGCCAGCTGGAAGCCCGGTCAAACCCTCTTGCTCAACGGCAAGATGCTCACGGGGCGCGACGCCGCGCACAAACGCATCCAAGACATGCTCGCCAAAGGTGAGCCCTTGCCTGTGGACTTCACCAACCGCGTCATCTACTACGTCGGTCCCGTTGACCCCGTGGGCGATGAAGTGGTTGGTCCAGCAGGCCCCACCACCGCCACCCGCATGGACAAATTCACCGAGATGATGCTGGCGCAAACCGGTTTGATCTCCATGGTGGGCAAAGCTGAACGTGGCCCAACGGCCATTGAAGCCATCAAGAAACACAAGTCGGCCTATTTGATGGCCGTGGGCGGTGCCGCTTACTTGGTCTCCAAAGCCATCAAACAAGCCAAAGTTGTGGGCTTTGCCGATCTCGGCATGGAAGCGATTTACGAGTTTGATGTGGTGGACATGCCCGTGACGGTGGCGGTCGATGCAGGCGGCACCAGCGCCCACATCACCGGCCCCGCAGAATGGGAAAAACGCATTGCCAGTGGTGAGTTCAAAGGCATTGGCATTCAATCGGCCTGAGCGCACTCAACCCCAATAAAAAACCGACCCAAGGGTCGGTTTTTTTGTGCTCAAGCCATTCAATGCAAATGCCGAGGCTTGCGCCCGCCACCATGACCCGAGCCCGAGCCCCCGTTGCCTCGAGGGGGTTTGCCCAAGTCGAGTGATTTGACCAAGTCATCAAAGCGAGCTGCAAAAAGCTTGTCAATTTCATGCACCACACCGCCCAACTCGGCGCTGTCGAAATGGCGCTCCATCATGTGAATGACATCGTTGACCAACATATCGCGCTGCGCTTGCATGATGTCTGCGGGCGTGGGGCCGACAAAAAGCATCACGAAGTCATCTTTGGAGTCGTCCTCTGAGTCACCTGGCTCTTCGTCGTATTGGTTGTCGTAAAACGTGACTTCAATCGCTGCCCCCGTGGCAGCAATTTCGTTCAGATTCATGCACATGTCGTCCAGCGTTTGGCGAAAGTCGTCATCACCTGCCACCGTCCAACACATTTGGAGCAGGTTGTCATGCGGGTCGAATCGAATGCCGGGCTCTTCGGTGTAGGCGCTGGTTGCGCCGTCTTCGAGAGACAAGGCGCCCGCGTACTGCCACAACGGGCGCAACGCGTCTTGCAACTCATTGAGCCCAACTTCTGGGCGCAGGGGCACTTGTCCATGCACATGAATTTCATACGCGGCGTCAAAACGTGCCATGAAGAAACTCCTTTTAGTGCCTAATTTGTTGGTGCCCGGGACCGGAATCGAACCGGTACGCCCCTTACGGAAAGCGAGAGATTTTAAGTCTCTTGTGTCTACCTATTTCACCACCCGGGCGGCTTGCTTTTGTGAAAGTGTTGTATTTTACAAGCTCAGCTTCCAAGCAAAAGAATGCTTATTTATCAAGTGTTTCTGATAGATCGAAATTTGTATTTCTCAATTAAATTAAGAATGTTAAATTTGACAAATAATCACAAAAATCATCTTTTCTTTACACGACATGAACACACTTTCCAACGACCAAGCGCAATCGCAAAGTTTTCTGTATCCGGTTTTCAACGAACCCAACTCCAAAGGCTTCAAGCTTTGGGTGTCCATCATCAACTTCTGGATTTTTGTCTCCTGTATTTTTCTGGCGCTCGAGACAGTTGAACCCTATTCGACGGTGTACAGCCAGATGTTTGGCTTTGTGGAAATCACCGCCGTCTTGTTTTTTACAGCCGACTACTTGGGGCACATGTATTACGCGCCCAATCGCTTGAAATATTTTTTCAGCTTCTGGGGTCTGGTTGATTTGATTTCGATCTTGCCAACTTACCTGACCATCATGAACTTGACGGCCTTGCAAGGCACGAAAGTTTTCCGGGTCTTGCGCGTGGTTCGGGTGCTGCGAGTTTTGAAAATGGCACGCGCTGCGTTGCAAGCGTTGGAGCAAAAAGTGGAAGGTCGCAACCCCATCGTGACCAACTTGAAAATTTATTTCATCGCCTTGTTCTCGGTGATCATGATCTCCAGCACCTTGATGTATTACGTCGAAGGAAGCTTGTACAGCCCTCATGCCCTCGAACATGGCCAAGCTGCCTTGGATGCCGCCATCCAAGCCAACCCCCTGCCTGCGGATGCGCCGCCCGAAGCGTCTAAATTCATGCCCACTGACCCCATCAGCGGCAACCCCATTCCCGAAGACAAGCGTTTTTACACATCGATCCCAGCCGCCATGTGGTGGTGCATCGTGACGCTGACCACCACGGGTTATGGCGACATGTTCCCCATCACGGTTTGGGGTCGCATCTTGGCTGGGGCCACCATGTTGCTGGGCTTGGTTCTGTTTGGTATTTTGTTGAACATCGTGGGCAAAACCATCATGGTGTTGCTGTTTGGTGAGCACATCACCGAAAACGATGTGGCGCCCGCCACCCGTGAATCCATCCTGCGCATGATGGTCAAACGCGAATGGGTCAGCGAGCATCGCGCCTATGAAATTGAAATGATGTCCGAAGAGGAAATCAAAGAGCGCTGCAAGCATCTTTGATACCCAATAATGAAAAAGCCCCTGAAACC
>CAIYFE010000117.1 GCA_903925445.1 uncultured Burkholderiales bacterium
CGGCATGGACCCCGAATACACCGTGATGGGCCGCGTGGCGCGTCGCATTTGGGCCGTGGCCATGAAAGAAAAATACGGCGCCAACGAGCGCTCACAAAAACTCAAATATCACATTCAGACTTCTGGCCGTTCGTTGCACGCGCAAGAAATTCAATTCAACGACATTCGCACCACCTTGCAGGCGCTGATTGCGATTTACGACAACTGCAACAGCTTGCACACCAACGCGTTTGACGAAGCCATCACCACGCCCACCGAAGACAGCGTGCGCCGAGCCATGGCGATTCAGCTCATCATCAACCGTGAATGGGGTTTGGCGAAAAACGAAAATCCCAACCAAGGCGCGTTCATCATCGAAGAACTCACCGAATTGGTCGAAGAAGCGGTGCTGGCGGAGTTTGAAAAAATCTCCGAGCGCGGCGGTGTGTTGGGCGCGATGGAAACGGGCTACCAACGCGGGAAAATCCAAGACGAGTCGATGACTTACGAAATGCTCAAACACACCGGCGAGCTGCCCATCATTGGCGTGAACACCTTTCGCAACCCCAAAGGCGACGAAGTGGTGCAAGCCCTCGAATTGGCGCGCTCAACCGAAGAAGAAAAACAATCGCAGCTGCAACGCTTGCAAGACTTCCACCAACGCCATGCGGTGCAAGCCGCTGTGCAACTCCAACGCTTGCAGCAAGCCGTGATCGACAACACCAATGTGTTTGAAGTCATGATGGACGCAGTGCGCGTGTGTTCGTTGGGGCAAATCACCCACGCTTTGTTTGAGGTGGGTGGCCAATACCGCCGCAACATGTAATCGGTAAGATGGCGGACATGAGCATCCGCCCTCCCTTCATCGCCCCCACCCGCCACACCGACCCAGACAGCGCTTTGGCGCAGGTTCAATTGCTGTACCAAACCAGTCTGGATCATTTGCGCCAAGCCATGCGTCGATTTGTCGATGGCGAAAACTTCACGCAACGGGTGCGTGCTTATTACCCGTTTGTGCGCGTTCACACGCTCAGCAGCGTACCCAAACTCGTCAGCGACAGCGCACAACTGAGTTATGGTTTTGTTGCGGGCCCGGGTCGATTTGAAGCCACGCTGACGCGCCCCGATTTGTTTGCCGCCTACTTGCATGAGCAATTTCGCCTGCTGTTGCAAAACCACGGCGGCGAGCTGGAAGTGGGCATCAGCAACCAACCCATTCCGGTGCATTTTTCGTTTGCCGACAACGACCACATCGAAGGCGAGATGAGCGCCGAGCGCCGTCAACTCATGCGCGAAGTGTTTGATCTGCCCGATTTGACCGCGATGGACGACAGCATCGCCAATGGCACCTACCAAGCCGAACCCGCAGCGGCACAACCTTTGTCGCTTTTTACCGCCGCGCGGGTGGACTACTCGCTGCAACGACTGCGCCATTACAGCGGCACCAGCCCAGAGCATTTTCAAAACTACGTGTTGTTCACCAACTACCAGTTCTACATCGACGAATTTGTGCGCTTGGGACACGAAGCCATGCAAAACCCCAACAGCGATTACATCGCGTTTGTGGAGCCGGGCAACGTCATCACGCGCCGCGTGGGACTGGACGCGCAGGCAATCGACGCCTTGGGCAAAGCGCCCCCTCGTTTGCCCCAAATGCCGGCTTACCACTTGGTGCGCGCCGATCACAGTGGCATCACCATGGTCAACATTGGGGTGGGACCCGCCAATGCCAAAAACATCACCGATCACGTGGCCGTGCTTCGCCCGCATGCGTGGCTGATGTTGGGACACTGCGCGGGCTTGCGCAACACCCAACAATTGGGCGACTACGTGTTGGCGCATGGCTATGTGCGAGAAGATCACGTGCTGGACGAAGAACTCCCGCTGTGGGTGCCCATTCCCGCGCTGGCCGAAGTTCAACTTGCCTTAGAGCAAGCCGTGGCCGATGTGACGCAATGCCAAGGCGCCGAACTCAAACGCATCATGCGCACCGGCACCGTGGCCAGCACCGACAACCGCAACTGGGAACTGCTGCCAGACAACACCCCGCAACGGCGATTCAGCCAAAGCCGCGCTGTGGCGCTCGACATGGAAAGCGCCACCATCGCCGCCAACGGATTTCGATTCCGCGTGCCCTACGGCACCTTGCTGTGCGTGAGCGACAAACCGCTGCACGGCGAAATCAAACTGCCCGGCATGGCCAACCACTTCTACCGCGAACGTGTGGATCAACATTTGCGCATAGGCATGCGCACGGTGGAATTGCTGCGCGCACAAGGTCCAGCCAAACTGCACAGCCGCAAACTACGCAGCTTTGCAGAAGTTGCCTTTCAATGAACCGCGGGCGCTGAATCGCCCATTTTTTCGCCCAAGCGCACCGTTTGTCCCGCCGACCATTGCCCAGACAAATGCACCGTGTCTTTGGGCCACAACAGCACCACGGTAGAGCCGAGTAAAAAACGCCCCATCTCTTGGCCTTGTGCCAAGTCGATGGACGCATCGTCATACCGCCACTCGCGCACCGTGGCTGTGCGGGGTGGGTTGACCACGCCGTGCCACGTGGTCGCCATGCTGCCCACAATCGTCGCGCCAACCAACACCATCACAAACTGCTTGGGCGTTGCCGCGCTAGTCTGCGGCATGTCAAACACGCAAACCACGCGCTCATTGCGCGCAAACAAACCCGGCACGCCTCGCGCCGTGGCGGGATTGACCGAAAACAAATCGCCTGGCACGTGCACCATGCGGCGTAAACGTCCCGCGCGGGGCATGTGAATGCGGTGGTAATCCTTGGGGCTGAGGTAAATCGTGGCGAACTCGCCATCTTCGAATTGCGCGGCCAACGCTGCATCGCCCCCGACCAGCGCTTGGGTAGAGTAGCTGTGCCCTTTGGCTTGAAACACTTGGTGGCCTTGAATGCGCCCCAATTTACTGATCGCGCCATCCACGGGACACACCCAATCGGCTTGCGCCAATGGGCGCGCACCTTCGCGCAAGGCGCGGGTAAAAAACGCGTTGAAGGTCTCGTATTCACGAATATCGGGCTGCGCTGCCTCTTGCATGTTGACTTTGTAGCGGCGCACAAAATCTCGGATCAGGGCTTGCGTCCAGGCGCCGCCTTTGGCGTTGGCCATGCGTCCTGCCAACTCGGTCATGGCAAGCTTTGGCAAAAGATATTGCAAAAGCACAAATAGTTTGTCTGTCATCTGGCCGATTTTAGAGGCGGGCAAAATGGGGGCATGAACCCACTTTTTGAATGCCACCACCTGATCAAACGCTACGGCGAGGCCACCGTGGTCAACGATGTGTCTTTCCAAATCGCACCCGGCGAATGTTTGGGCGTGATTGGCCCCAACGGCGCAGGCAAAACCACCACCTTGCGCATGTGTTTGGGCTTGTCTGCCCCCGATGGCGGCAGCATTCAAGCCTTTGGTTTGAGCATGCCGCAAGACGCGATGGCCATCAAATCGCGCGTGGGCGTGGTCAGCCAATTTGACACACTTGACCCCGATTTCACTTGCGCAGAAAACCTCATGGTGTTTGGCCGCTACTTTGGCCTCAAAAAAGCCGACATCCAAGCGCGCATTGCGCAACTGCTTGAATTTGCCGCGCTCACCCACAAAGCCGATGCCAAACCGGGTCAACTTTCGGGCGGCATGAAGCGGCGCTTGAGTTTGGCGCGTGCGCTCATCAACAACCCCGACTTGTTGCTGCTGGACGAGCCCACAACGGGTCTAGACCCGCAAGCGCGGCATTTGATGTGGGAGCGATTGCAGCAACTCTTGCAACAAGGCAAATCTATTTTGCTGACCACGCACTTCATGGACGAAGCCGAGCGCTTGTGCGATCGCTTGTTGGTGCTCGATCACGGCCAAAAAATTGCAGAAGGCACACCGCGCGATTTGATCTCGCAACACCTCGAACCCGATGTGGTTGAAGTGTTTGGCAACGACGCGCTGGCTTTGGTCAACAGCCCGTTGGCCAGTTTGGCGCAGCGGGTCGAAACCAGCGGCGAAACCGTTTTCTTCTACACCCAACAAGCCGCGCCACTGCTGCAAGCGCTGAATGCGCACACCGGCTTGCGCACCTTGCATCGCCCTGCCAACTTAGAGGATTTGTTCCTCAAACTCACCGGACGTCAGATCCGCGAAGAAGGTTAACCATGCACAACGCTTTTCGATTTTGGCCCGTCTTTTTGCGCAACTTGTTGGTGTGGCGCAAATTGGCCATTCCCAGCTTGGTGGCCAACATTGCCGAACCCCTCATGTGGTTGGTGGCCTTTGGCTACGGCTTGGGTGCGTTGGTGGGCGAGGTCACACTGGACGGACAAAAAATTTCCTACATCTTGTTTTTAGCCAGCGGCTCGATTTGCATGAGTGCCATGAATGCCGCCACCTTTGAAGCGCTGTACTCGGCTTTTTCGCGCATGCATGTGCAAAAAACATGGGACGGCATCTTGAATGCGCCCATGCGCTTGGACGATGTGCTGCTGGCCGAAATGCTGTGGGCGGCTTTCAAATCGGTGTTCACCATCACCGCCATCTTGGGCGTGATGATGGCGCTGGGCATCACCCACACTTGGAAGTTGCTGGCCGCTTGGCCCATTTTGCTGTGCGTGGGCATTACTTTCAGCTGCTTGGCTTTGATATTCAACGCGCTGGCCAAGGGCTACGATTTTTTCACCTACTACTTCACGCTGTTTTTAACGCCCATGATGTTTTTAAGCGGCGTGTTTTTTCCGCGCGAACAACTGCCCGCCTTGGTGCGCGACATCTCGGCATGGCTACCGCTGACCCAAGCCATCGCCTTGGTGCGTCCTTTGTTTTTAGACCAATGGCCACAAGAAGCCGCCCTGCACTTGGGCGTGCTCGCGGTATACGCGGGCGTGGCGTGGATGATTGCGCTCAGGTTGACTCAGCGGCGGTTCAAGAGTTGAGGCGGTGCTAAGTAGGCAATTGCGAAATACCAAAAAATCAAAAGCTGCGCCGCTAACATAGAGGCTTTGACATCCAACCTGCGAGGAGAACATTCACATGAGCATTCAAACGGTCGGCATCATCGGTGCCGGAACAATGGGCAACGGCATTGCACAAGCGTGCGCGGTGGCGGGCGTGAACGTGGTGATGGTGGATATTTCTGAGGCAGCGGTTGCCAAAGGTTTGTCCACGGTGGCGAGCAGTTTGGATCGGTTGATCAAGAAAGAAAAAATCACCGAAGCCTACAAAGTCGCGGCCTTGTCGCGCATCCAAGGCAGCACGCGCTACGACGACCTCAAATCTGCGCAATTGGTGATTGAAGCGGCCACCGAAAACTTTGACTTGAAGGTCAAAATCTTGAAGCAAGTGGACGCGCTGTTGGATGCGTCGGTCATTGTGGCGTCTAACACTTCTTCTATTTCTATCACCAAGTTGGCAGCGGTCACTTCGCGTGCCGATCGTTTCATTGGCATGCACTTTTTCAATCCCGTGCCCATGATGGCCTTGGTCGAAATCATCCGCGGCCTGCAAACCTCCGACGACACGCACGACCAAGTGCACGACTTGGCGACGCGTTTGGGCAAGAGCCCCATCACGGTCAAAAACGCACCTGGGTTTGTGGTCAACCGCATTTTGGTGCCCATGATCAATGAGGCGTTTTTTGTGTTGGCCGAAGGTTTGGCCACGCCAGAAGACATCGATGCAGGCATGAAGCTGGGCTGCAACCAACCCATTGGCCCACTGGCTTTGGCCGACATGATTGGCCTGGATGTGTGCTTGGCCGTGATGGAGGTGTATTTGAGCGAGTTTGGCGATAGCAAATACCGCCCCTGCCCGCTGCTCAAAGAAATGGTGGCTGCAGGCCGCCTAGGCCGTAAAACCGGCCACGGCGTTTACAGCTACTAATCGACTTTGGCGCCGCTGGCTTTGACCACCTGCGCCCATTTTTTGTGCTCGGCATCGATGAATTTGGCAAATTCTGCCGAGGTGATGCCGCCAGGAATGGCGCCTTGTGCCAACATTTTTTCTTTGATGGCCGGTGTGCTCAACGATTTGGTCACCTCTTGTTGAATGCGATTGACCACATCCAGGGGCGTGCCCGCAGGCGCCAGCAAACCAAACCATGAACTAGCTTCGTAGCCTTTGAGGGTCGGCCCGCCGGCTTGTTCCACCGTGGGCAAATCAGGCAAAGCGCCCGAGCGCTGCGCGCTGGTCACAGCCAAGGCTTTGAGCTTGCCCGACTTGATCAAGGGCATGGCGGAGGGCAAGTTGTCAAACATCACATCGGTGGAGCCCCCCATCAAGTCCAACAACGCAGGACCCGAACCTTTGTACGGGAAGTGAACCATGAAGGTGCCGCTCATGCTCTTGAACAATTCGCCCGCCAAGTGAATGGAGGTGCCATTGCCACTGGAGGCCATGTTGAGCTGCCCCGGATGCGCTTTGGCGTAAGCGATGAAGTCGGCCACGGTGTTGATGTTGCGTTCTTTGGCTTTGTCGGCGTTGACCACCATCACATTGGGCACACCGGCCACCAAGGTGATGGGCACAAAATCTTTGATGGGGTCGTAGGGCAGCTTGTCATACAAG
>CAIYFE010000118.1 GCA_903925445.1 uncultured Burkholderiales bacterium
GCAAAGTCGTCGATGTGCATGCCACGCGCCAAGTAGGCTTCCACAAAAGTGAAGCCGTTGGACAGCGTGAACGCCAATTGAGAAATGGGGTTGGCACCTGCCTCGGCAATGTGATAGCCGCTGATGGAGACGCTGTAGAAGTTGCGCACTTGGTTGTGCACAAAGTATTCGGCAATGTCGCCCATCACCTTGAGCGAAAACTCGGTGCTGAACAAGCACGTGTTTTGGCCTTGGTCTTCTTTCAAGATGTCGGCTTGCACCGTGCCGCGCACGTTTTGCAGCACCCATTCTTTGATTTTTGCGGTTTCGGTTTCGGTGGGTTCGCGGCCGTTGTCGGCTTTGAATTTGTCGATGTTTTGATCGATGGCAGTGTTCATGAACATGGCCAAGATCGAGGGCGCGGGACCGTTGATGGTCATGGACACGCTGGTGCTGGGATGGCACAAATCAAAGCCGTCGTAGAGCACTTTCATGTCGTCCAGGGTCGCCACGTTCACGCCGGAGTTGCCTACTTTGCCGTAAATGTCGGGGCGTGGATCGGGGTCGTTGCCGTACAGCGTGACCGAGTCAAACGCGGTCGACAAGCGCTTGGCCTCCATGCCCGCTGAGACCAGTTTGAAGCGGCGGTTGGTGCGGAATGGATCGCCTTCACCGGCAAACATGCGGGTGGGGTCTTCGCCTTCGCGTTTGAAGGCAAAGGTGCCTGCGGTGTAGGGATAGCTGCCTGGCACGTTGTCCAGCATGAGCCACTTCAAAATTTCGCCGTGGTCTTCGTACTGCGGCAGAGCTACCTTGCGGATGGTTGTACCGCTGAGTGACTTCGTGGTGAGCGCGGTGCGAATTTCTTTGTCGCGAATTTTCACCACGTATTCGTCACCCGCATAGGCTTTTTGCATGTCCGGCCATTGCACCAACAATTTGCGTTCGGCGGAGCCCAGTTGTTCTTCGCGCAACACCGCCAAGTCGGTGGCCGCTTCGGCGGCTTTGGCGCGGTCGGGCTTGCCCACGCGCAACATGTCGGCGGCAGCGCGCAGTTGTTGAATTTCGCGCGCCAATCGGGCTTGTGCGCGGGCGCGTTTTTTGTAGCCACGCACGGTGTCGCTGATTTCAGCCAAGTAACGCGTGCGTTGCGAGGGCACGATGGGCGTTTGGTTGGTGCTGTGGCGCACGCTCACTGGGGGTAAGCGCCCGGGTTTGAATGACATGCCCAAGGCGCTCAAGCGCTCTTTGAGGGCTTGGTACAAGGCGGTCACGCCATCGTCGTTGAAGCGCGCAGCCATCGTGCCAAACACGGGCATTTGTTCGGTGGGTGTGTGCCACGCTTCTTTGTTGCGTTGCACTTGTTTGGCCACATCGCGCAAGGCATCGCTGGCGCCTTTGCGGTCGAACTTGTTGATGGCCACAAATTCTGCAAAGTCGAGCATGTCGATTTTTTCGAGCTGGCTGGCAGCGCCAAATTCGGGTGTCATCACGTACATGGGCACATCGACATGCGGCACGATGGCCGCATCGCCTTGGCCAATGCCCGAGGTCTCCACAATGATGAGGTCAAAGCCTGCGCATTTGGTGGCGGCCAGCACATCGGGCAAGGCGGCGCTGATTTCGCTGCCAAAGTCACGCGTGGCCAAGCTGCGCATGAACACCCGTGAACCATTGCGCCAAGGTGAAATGGCGTTCATGCGGATGCGGTCGCCCAACAAGGCGCCACCGCTTTTGCGACGTGAAGGGTCGATCGAGATGACCGCAATGCGCAAGGCATCGTCTTGGTCGAGCCGCAAACGACGCACCAATTCGTCGGTCAGCGAAGATTTACCCGCGCCCCCCGTGCCGGTGATGCCCAAGACGGGAATTTTTTTGCCTTGCGCTTCTTGGCGAATGGCTTTGACCAAGGCAGCGTTGGCACTTGAAGCGTCAGGCTTGCCGTCGGCGCTGAGGGCTTGGTTTTCGAGCGCAGTGATGAGTTGCGCCAATTTGCGCCACGCCATGTCGTCGTGGCCTTGAATTTCTTTCAAAGCTTGGGGCGCGTGAGCCGACAAATCTTTGTCGCAACGCATGATCATCTCGCCAATCATGCCTTGCAACCCCATGCGCTGACCGTCTTCGGGGCTGTAGATGCGGCTCACGCCGTAGGCTTGAAGTTCTTTGATTTCTGGGGGCACGATCACACCGCCACCGCCACCAAACACTTGGATGTGTTCGCCTCCGCGCTGGCGCAACAAATCAACCATGTATTTGAAGTACTCCACATGGCCGCCTTGGTAGGAGCTGATGGCAATGCCTTGCACATCCTCTTGCAGCGCGGCTGTGACCACTTCGTCCACCGAACGGTTGTGTCCCAAGTGAATGACCTCAGCGCCCATGCCTTGCAAGATGCGCCGCATGATGTTGATGGCGGCATCGTGTCCGTCAAACAATCTGGCGGCCGTGACAAAACGCACTTTGTGAGTCGGCTTGTAGTTGGCAAGTGCTTTGAATTCGGCGGACAGATCGGTCATGAATAGACTCCAAAAAACGGAATGGCGAGTTGACGTTTACGTAAACGTCAATCATAGCGTCTACGCATCGATTCTGCTCAGACTTCTTGTAAGTTGCCGTAAGTTAGCGTAAATACGAGGGTTTTTACTAGTCGCCAGCGCGACGACATCGTATTTTTACTTAGTCAAAAGAGTTGCCGTCATATGTCCTAGACATAGAGAATCGCGCTTGTCATTTGTTAAACATATCGAGAAGGAGACCTCTCATGATTCGCACCCTCAAATTAACTGCCCTGGCTTCGGTCATGTTTGCAGCTGGTATTTCTTACGCAGCCGACGCCATCAAAATTGGCGTGACGGGCCCCTACACCGGTGGCTCTTCGTCGATGGGCGTGAGCATGCGCGACGGCGTCAAGTTGGCTGTGGCCGAGATCAACAAAGCCGGCGGCGTGTTGGGCAAGCAAATTCAATTGGTAGAGCGCGACGACGAAGCCAAAAACGAGCGCGGCGTGCAAATTGCACAAGAGCTGATCAACAAAGAACAAGTCGTGGCGACGGTGGGTTTCATCAACACCGGCGTGGCTTTGGCTTCGCAACGCTTTTACCAAGAAGCCAAGATTCCCGTTTTCAACAACGTGGCCACTGGCTCCATCGTGACGCAGCAGTTCAAAGCGCCTGAGTTTGCTGACAACTACATTTTCCGCAACGCAGCGCACGACAGCATTCAAGCGCCCATGATCGTGGAAGAAGCCATCACACGTCGCGGCTTCAAGAAAGTCGCGATTTTGTCGGACTCCACCAACTACGGCCAACTCGGTCGTGAAGACTTGGAAAAAGCCTTGGCTGCCAAGGGCGTGAAAGCCGTGGCGGTTGAAAAATTCAACATCAAAGACGTGGACATGACCCCTCAGCTGCTCAAAGCCAAAGAGGCGGGCGCTGAAGTGGTGTTGACGTACGGCATTGGCCCTGAATTGGCTCAAATTGCCAACGGCATGACCAAGCTCGGCTGGAAAGTGCCCATGATTGGCAGCTGGACTTTGTCCATGGCCAACTTCATCGACAACGCAGGCCCTGGCGGTGAAGGCGCACGCATGCCACAAACCTTCATTCAAGAACCCAACACCATGAAGCGCAAAGCCTTCATCGATGCTTACTTGAAAACCTTCAAGCCCAAAAACAACCGCATCGACTCTCCCGTGTCTGCTGCGCAAGGTTACGACTCGATCTACTTGTTGGCCGCTGCGTTCAAACAAGCTGGCTCAACCGATGGCGTGAAAGTGCGTGAAGCTTTGGAAAACTTGCAAGCCAAGGTCGAAGGCGTGGTGACCACTTATGACAAGCCTTTCACCCACGACGATCACGAAGCCATCACCGCCAACATTCCTGTGTTCGGTGAAGTCAAAGGCTCACGCGTGGTGTATGCCTACGAAGAAGATGCCAAAAAAGGCTCTGACATTCGCACCAAGGCAGCCAAAAAAGATGCCAAAAAAGACGCCAAAAAATAATTGGCTCAATTGATCAAAGCGCCGCATTGGCAACGATGCGGTGCTTTTTTCTCAGGTTCTGACTTTCTTTAAAACAACAAGAGCGCATTATGGAAATCTTGCTGCAACTCATCTACAGCGGTATCGCGCTGGGCATGATCTACGCGGTGATCGCGTTTGGATATCAGCTCACCTTTGCCACCTCGGATACGCTGAATTTCGGTCAAGGCGAAGCCTTGATGTTGGGTGCTTTGGTCGGTTTGACCTTGGTCGATGCCTTGGGATTGAACTACTGGCTTTCGATTCCCGTGGTGGGCGTGTTTGGTCTGCTGCAAGGCGCATTGGTCGAGCGCATTGGTGTGCGCCCTGCGATCAAAATTAAAAGTGAATTTGGTTGGATCATGTCCACGATTGCGTTGGGCATCATCTTTAAAAACGTGGCCGAAAACATTTGGGGCCGCGATGATTTGAAATTCCCCTCACCCCTGCCAGAAGCACCCATGAAGGTGTTGGGCGCCAACGTGCTGCCCATGGAGTTGTTGGTGATTGCGGGCGCCTTGGTGATGATGTTGGCGGTGGAGTTTTTCAACCGCAAAACCATTTACGGCAAAGCCGTGGTGGCCACTTTCAACGACCGCGATGCGGCCAAGTTGATGGGCATCAACACGGGCTTGGTGATTACTTTCTCTTATGCCTTGTCGTCTTTGACGGCCGCGTTTGCGGGCGTGCTGATTGCGCCATTGACCTTGACTGGCGCGACCATGGGTGCGGTGCTGGGTCTCAAAGCGTTTGCAGTGGCCATCATTGGAGGCCTGACCAGCGGCATGGGCATCATCGTGGGCGGCATCATTTTGGGTGTGGCCGAAACCACGACAGGTTTTTACATCTCCACCGGCTACAAAGATGTGCCCGGCTTGGTGTTGTTGCTCTTGGTCTTGGCGGTCAAACCTGCAGGACTGTTTGGTAAATCTGCGATCAAGAAAGTTTGACCATGAATCGCAAATACGTCATTGCCGCTTTGATCGGCTTTATCTTGGTGGCCTTGGTGCCAGTGTTCACGCACAACCCTTACTACATTCACTTGGTCGAAACGATCATGATCTACGCCGTGCTGCTGTTCGGCTTGGACATTGTGGTGGGCTACACGGGGCAAGTGTCTTTGGGACATGCGGGCTTGTTTGGCATTGGTGCCTACACAGCGGGCGTGTTGTTCTTGAAAGTGGGCGCGCCGTTTTGGTTCATCTTGCCAGCCAGCGTGGCGGTCACTGCGGTGTTTGGTGCTGTGCTTGCGCTGCCAGCGTTGCGCGTGTCGGGACCTTACTTGGCGATGGTGACCTTGGCATTTGGCACCATCATCCAAATTTTGATCAACGAAATGAGCTTCATGACCGAAGGGCCCATGGGCATCAAGTTGACCAAGCCCGTGTTGTTTGGTCTGAAATTGGATGAGCAAAGCTTTTACTGGGTGGTGTGCGCCATGTTGGCCTTGTCGCTGGTGGTGGTGCATCGCGTGTTGCGCTCGCAACTGGGCCGCGCGTTTGAAGCCTTGCGCGGCAGCCCCGTAGCTTCGGACTGTATGGGCGTGTCGGTTTACAAATACAAGGTCTATGCCTTTGTGATCAGCGCTGGTTTTGCGGGCTTGGCGGGTTGTTTGTATGCCTACTCAGAGCAATACATTTCGCCCAACACCTACAACAACGAGTTGACCGTGATGTTCTTGTTGGCCGTCATCATGGGCGGTCGCAAAACCCGCATCGGCTCTATGTTGGGTGCGACCATCATCGTGTTGCTGCCTAAGCTGCTGGACGATTTGGACATGTTCCGCACCGTATCGACCGGCTTGGCTGTGCTGATGTTTGTTGGCGCGTTGATTGCTGTGTCACGCCGCGTGACCACCTTCAAAGCCATGGCCGTGCCCGTGGTGGGAACCGCTGCGTTGGCTGCGTTTGCCTATCAGTTGGAGAACATCACCGATTGGCGTTTGTCGATTTTCGGCTTGATGATTTTGTTCGTGGTTTACTACTTGCAAGACGGCATCGTGGGCTTTGTGCGCCACTTGTTCTCGTTGCGCGCAACGCGTGAAGTCAAGCAAGTGGTGCATGTGGGCCAATCGTCAGAGCCCATCATCCACGCGGCCAAATCGGGTCAAGAAGACTTGTTGGTGGGACAGCAAATTTTGATGCAGTTTGGCGGCTTGAAAGCCATCAACCAAGTGGACTTGCGCATCAAACGCGGCACCATCCACGGTTTGATCGGGCCCAACGGTTCGGGTAAATCCACCATGATGAACGTGCTCACGGGCATTTATGTGCCCACCGCAGGCAGCATCGAATTTGAAGGCCGCTCGGTGGTGGGGCGCACCTCATCGGACATCGCTTTGTCGGGCATTGCGCGCACCTTCCAAAACGTGCAGTTGTTTGGCGAGATGACCGCGTTGCAAAACGTGTTGGTGGGCTTGCACCACACCTTCCACAGCACGTTTGTGGATGTGGCGTTGCATACCCCGCGCTACAACCGCGAAGATCATGCGGCCACCGAACGCGCCATGGGCTTGCTCAACTTTGTGGGCTTGGCCGATTTGGCCGACGAGCAAGCGCGCAATTTGCCTTACGGAAAACAACGCTTGCTCGAAATTGCACGCGCTTTGGCGCTCGATCCGCAACTGTTGTTGCTGGACGAGCCCGCTGCTGGTTTGACCGCACCGGACATCAAAGAGTTGGTGGCCATCATTCGCAAGATCCGCGATCACGGCATCACCGTGATCTTGATTGAGCACCACATGGATGTGGTCATGAGCATTTGCGACACCGTTTCGGTGCTGGACTTCGGTCAAAAAATCGCCGAAGGCAAACCCGCCGAAGTTCAAGCCAACGAAAAAGTCATCGAGGCTTATTTGGGCGGATCAGCCGCCTGAGCCCGGAGAAAACACTATGTTGACCATTCAAAATCTCCACGCCGGATACGGCAAAGTGCAGGTGTTGCACGGCATTTCCATCGACGTGCCCAAAGGCAAAGTTGTGACCCTCATCGGCTCCAACGGCGCGGGAAAAACCACCACCATGCGCGCCATCAGCGGCATGATCGCGCCCACTTCGGGCGAGATCAGCCTCAACGGCCAGCGCATTGATGGATTGGAATCTTTCACCATCGCCAAACGTGGCTTGGCACATTCGCCCGAAGGCCGTCGCGTGTTTGCCACCATGACCGTGACGGACAACCTGATTCTTGGCGCCTTCCCGCGCTTGACGGGCAGCCGCCCCAAAGGCGATGTCAGCGGCGACTTGGATCGCGCGATGGATTTGTTCCCTCGCCTCAAAGAACGCCGCAACCAGTTGGCCGGCACTTTGTCCGGCGGTGAGCAACAAATGTTGGCAATGGCACGCGCGGTCATGCTCAACCCCGAAGTGGTGTTGCTGGACGAACCTTCCATGGGCTTGGCGCCTATCTTGGTGGACGAGGTGTTTCGCATCATCGAGCGCCTGAAGTCTGAAGGCGTGACCATGTTGCTGGTGGAGCAGTTTGCGGCCGCGGCTCTCAATGTGGCGGACTATGGCTATGTGCTGGAAAACGGTCGTATTTCGGTCCACGGCGAGGCCAGCAAATTGCAAAGCGATCCAGCCGTCAAGGCGGCCTACTTGGGTGGCGCGCACTGATTCTGAGGCGTTAGGGGTTTTCACTCGACGCGCTGGCGTCAAAGCGGGTCGAGTGTCTCTATACTGACGACCTTTTGATTCGCGCCCAATCATTTCATGAACTCGCACCCCACACTGCAAGCGCGCCCCGCCGAGGGCTACGCCGGTGACGTCAGCCCCGAGCTGGCTTATCAATGGGCACAAGCAGGCGAAGCCGTTTTGGTGGATGTGCGCAGCAGCGCCGAAATAGAGTGGGTGGGTTTTGTGCCCGGCGCCGTGCATGTGGCCTGGAAACAGTGGCCAGGCATGACCTTCAATCCTGGCTTTGATGCCGACATTCAAGCCGCATCACAAGGCAAAAAAGTGGTGCTGCTGTGTCGCAGTGGCGTGCGATCCATTGCCGCGGCCAAACGCGCCACCGAACTGGGTCTACAGGCCTACAACATCCTCGAAGGCTTTGAAGGCGACGTCAACCCCAACGGCCACCGCGGTCACCAAGGCGGCTGGCGCATGCGTGGCCTGCCTTGGCGCCAAAACTGAAGCGACACGCATGACTTTTCTGGCCCTGGACGTTGGCAACACCCGCTTGAAATGGGCGCTTTACCAATCGCCCACGCCGGGCGCTGAGTTGCTAGGCCACGGCGCGGTGTTTTTAGAAAACATCGACCGCTTGTCCGACGAAGACTGGCGCAGCCTGCCCGAGCCCACACACATGCTGGGCTGCATCGTGGCGGGCGAGGCCATTCGGCGCCGCGTAGAAGAGCAAATGGAGTTGTGGAGTTTTGTGCCGCATTGGGCGGTTTCTTCACCGGCTGAAGCTGGTGTGATCAACGGCTATGACCACCCCACGCGCTTGGGTGCTGACCGCTGGGTGGCCGTCATTGGCGCGCGTGCGCGCATGTTGCGCGCCATGCCTGCGGGCGAAAGTCCAAGACCTTTGGTGGTGGTCATGGTCGGCACCGCGGTGACGGTCGAGGCCGTAGACGCCAGCGGCAAGTTTTTGGGCGGCATCATCTTGCCCGGACACGGCATCATGCTGCGCGCCTTGGAGTCTGGCACGGCTGGGCTACGCGTGCCTACGGGCGAAGTGCGTGAATTCCCAACCAACACCAGCGACGCCCTTACCAGCGGCGGCACGTTTGCCATCGCCGGCGCGGTGGAGCGCATGGTGCAACACGTGCGCGAGCATTGCGGCGCCGAACCGATTTGCTACATGACCGGTGGCGCAGGCTGGAAAATGGCGCCCAGCATGTCGGTCAAATTTGAATTGGTCGATAGTTTGATCTTTGATGGTTTGCTGGAAATTGCTCGACACCGTTTGGGACATAAAAACGAAAGTTAACCTCGGATAGCCCCTCATGACAAAGGGGCAAGCCAACAGCTAGACTGTTGCGATGAAAGTCATTGATTCACTGGTCACGCAAGCCGCGCACATCGCCGCCATCCGCCGTGACATTCACGCTCACCCCGAACTCAGCTTTGAAGAATTGCGCACATCCGATGTGGTCGCCGCCAAGCTCACCGAGTGGGGCATCGAGGTGCATCGCGGCTTGGGCAAGACGGGCGTTGTGGGTATTTTGAAAAACGGCACCAGCGATCGCGCCATTGGCTTGCGCGCTGACATGGACGCCTTGCCCATGCAAGAGTTCAATCAATTTGCACATGCCAGCCAACACGCGGGCAAGATGCACGCCTGTGGTCACGACGGCCACGTGGCCATGTTGCTCGCCGCCGCGCAGCATTTGTCCAAGCACAAGCACTTTGATGGCACGGTCTACTTCATTTTTCAACCTGCCGAAGAAGGCGGTGGCGGTGCGCGCGAAATGATCAAAGACGGCTTGTTCACCAAGTTCCCCATGCAAGCCGTGTTTGGCATGCACAACTGGCCGGGCATGGCCGTGGGCAAATTCGCGGTCAGCCCCGGCCCCGTCATGGCGTCGAGCAGCGAATTCAAAATCTCCATTCACGGCAAAGGCAGCCACGCCGCGCTGCCGCACAACGGCATCGACCCCGTGCCAGTGGCCTGCCAAATGGTGCAGGCTTTCCAAACCATCATCAGCCGCAATAAAAAACCGGTGGATGCAGGCGTCATCTCAGTCACCATGATCCACACGGGCGAAGCCACCAACGTGGTGCCCGATGTCTGCGAAATTCAAGGCACGGTGCGAACCTTCACGCTGGAAGTGCTCGACTTGATTGAGCAGCGCATGAAAGACATCGCCCAGCACACCTGCGCAGCCTTTGATGCCCGCTGCGACTTTGAGTTTCACCGCAATTACCCGCCCACGGTCAACCACGAGGCTGAGACGGCATTTGCCCGGCAAGTCATGCAGGGCATTGTGGGCGAGGCCAATGTGTTGCCCCAAGAACCCACGATGGGCGCAGAAGATTTCTCCTACATGCTGCAAGCCATGCCAGGTGCGTATTGCTTCATTGCCAACGGCGAAGGTGAGCACCGTCACATCGGCCACGGCGAAGGTCCTTGCACCCTGCACAACCCCAGCTACGACTTCAACGACGAGCTCATTCCCTTGGGGGGAACGTATTGGGTGAGTTTGGTGGAGGCTTGGTTAGCGGCCAAGGCTTAATAAGCCGCCAACAGCATTTCCAAATGCGCCTTGTGCTCTGGCGCGGCGTAAGGCAGCAACAGACTGAGCACATGTTTGGCCCCGCGCAGCAACGAGGCTTGAGCACTGGCGGGCTCTAAGGCGTGGCGCGGGTCACGCACGTATTCGTAGCTCAGCCACCAAGTGAGCATGACCACCATGTGCGTCGCCGTGGATTCGCGCTGCGACACGGTGATCTCTAAAGCGCCCACATGCTCCAAGCTATCTAACAGCGTGCGAAAAGCCGTTGTTTTGTGCAGCAGCGCGTCTTTGATGTGGGTCTCTAATCGACGGTTTTTGCTCAACAAATCGTTCAAATCGCGGTAGAGAAAGCGGTATTGCCACACCAGCTCAAACAAGCTGTGCATGA
>CAIYFE010000119.1 GCA_903925445.1 uncultured Burkholderiales bacterium
ATACTTCACCCAACCGCTGCATGCTTGGGTTGCCACCGTTGTGTCGGTGATCTTGATTTCGCTGACAGAACCCTTGGTTCCTGCGCTGCTCAAGCCCTTGTTGGACAAAGGTTTTCAGCAAGATGGTTTGCCTTTGTGGTCAATTCCTTTGTCCTTGATTGGTCTTTTTGCCGTGCGCGGGCTGTGCGCGTTTTCAGGGCAAGTGGCTTTGGCCAAAGTTGCCAACGTGGGATTGCTCAAATTACGCTTGGCGATGTTTGGTCGCCTGCTGGACGCACACCCCAAGCTGTATCGCCAGCAAAACGCCAGCTCATTGGGCAACACCTTGGTTTACGAGGTGCAAACTGGCGCCAACTTGTTGGTCAATTCCTTGCTCAGCGTGTCACGCGATAGCCTGACGTTGTTGGCACTCATTGGCTACTTGTTGTACCTGAACTGGCGCCTGTGCCTGATCGTCGCTTTCTTGTTACCCGCCGTCGCCTGGCTCATGAAGAGCGTCACCAAGCGACTTTATGGCTTGACCAAGAGCAATCAAAACGCCACCGACGCACTGGCTTACGTTGTGGAAGAAATTGCACTCGCGCACCGTGAAGTTCGCTTGCAAGGCGCGCAACTCGAACAACACAACCGCTTCAAGCACCTGGGTCAGACGCTGGATCGCTTGGCCATGAAGGCGACTGTTGCCGGTTCTGCACTCACGCCGCTGACACAGTTAATGGCCTCCGTGGCGTTGTCCGCCGTGATCTGCGTGGCGCTGCTGCAAGGCAACCACAGCGGCATCACGGTGGGTGAGTTTGTTGCCTTTGTCACCGCCATGCTGATGCTGGTCGCGCCCATCAAACATTTGTCCGAAGTGGCCAGCCCCATCACGCGTGGCTTGGCAGCGATTGAACGCGGACTCGAGTTGATCGAGCACACAGAAGTCGAGCACTCGGGCACATTCAGCCAATCACGCGCGGTGGGTAATTTGCGGTTTGACCAAGTCAGCGTTCAGTACGCCAGTGATGCGCCCCCGGCTTTGCAACACATTGACTTAGAGATTCACGCGGGGCAATCCATCGCCTTTGTTGGCACCTCCGGCGCAGGTAAGACCACGTTGGTTAATTTACTGCCGCGATTTGTGGACGTCACATCGGGCCGTGTATTGCTCGATGGCGTGGAAATTTCGCAATGGAATTTACAAAGTTTGCGCCGCCAAATTGCGATGGTGAGCCAAAACGTGGTGGTGCTCAATAACACGCTGGCACACAACGTCGCTTTAGGTCAACCCATGGATGAGGCGCGAGTTTTGCAATGCCTGCAAGCTGCGCACTTGAGCGATTACCTTGCCAGCCTCGACCACAGCATTCATACGCTGGTTGGGCATAACGCATCGCAACTGTCTGGCGGTCAACGCCAGCGCTTGGCTATCGCACGCGCTCTGTATAAAGATGCGCCGATTTTGATCTTGGACGAGGCCACCTCCGCACTCGACAACGAATCAGAGCGCGCCGTTCAACAGGCCTTGGTTGAACTTCAAAAAGGACGCACCACGTTGATCATTGCTCACCGACTCTCAACCATTGAACACGCGGATCGAATCATCGTCATGGAAGGCGGGCGCATTGTGGAACAAGGCACGCACCAAGCCCTGATCGCGCAGCAAGGCACCTATGCAACGCTGTTTAAGTTGGGCTCATTGGCCTTGGTCGACACGTCAAGCAACACGTGAGCTGCGGCCAAAACATCAGCCGCTTGAGGCTTGATGAGACAACGACACCAAGTTTCATTGTGATAGGAAGACGGCTCAGGCAAGATGAACCAAGCAATCGTCGGCTTGCGCTGCGCGACAGCCATGTGATACGGCCCTGAATCCGACGAAACGAACAGATCGCACACGTCAATCACCCCGGTCAAAGCCGACAGCGAGGGCTCGCCTGCTGTGTCAACCATGGGCAAGCTGTTGCCGTACTTTTCCTCATACAGCTGGATAAATTCTTGATTGATGCTTTTTTCAAACTTCGCGCCAGTTAAAAGCAGCTGCGAAGGCACCGCTTCTGCCAGCAGATGGATGGCGTCAACCACCACTGCAAGCGCAGGTCGTTTGGGCAAAGCGTCTGCTGTGCCGCAGCCAATATTCAAACCAACGACACGTCGGCCTGGAATCAGCTTTGGCATCAACTGCTCTTTGTAAAGCGCACCCGCCTTGGTCAATTGCAAATGAATGGCTCGCCCTTCACGCTCAATGCCCAAAGCTGCCAAGACCACAAAATCGCGCTCGGTGTAATCCATTGGCTGAGTCAACCCGTGTGCTTTTAGATAGGCATGGGTTGAAGGTGCGGACGTGTCGTAAAACCATCCGCGCCCAGGAAATTGGGCAATGCCAATCGTTTTGGCACGACTCACTTGTGACGCCCATCGCGTTACCAACGAGGTTCGCAAGCCTGACGCCTCGAAGTCGATCACAAGATCTGGCTCGAGTTCTGCGCTGATGCGCTGCACCTGCGCCTTGACAACGCGCCAAGGCACGCGCTTGGCCTTGGGATGACTGGGATCGGCTTCGCGAATCGTGACAAAGTGCGCACTCTTCAGCAATGAATGCTCACGGATGAAATCCTCACTCGGATACCCCGCGTGCTTACTCAAAAAGAGCAAGTGCAACTCAGCTTGCGGAAATTTTTCCTTCAATGCTAGCCATGCAGCGGAGCTTCTCAATATGTCACCGACGCCAAGGCTATGGGATTTGATGAGGAGGATTTTTTGGAAATTCTGGGGGCGCATCAACTTTTAACCATGTCTTGCAAATGCTGCAAATACGACAAAGCTTGTGTCAAATTTTCATCTGGCGCCCAAGATGCATGCTCTTTCGCGGCATCCACTCGAAAAGGGCCGGCTTTTATTTCCAACAATATTGAGTCATCCACTAAAGCGATTACGGTGTGCCAGACCGAAGGAGGTAATTCAACACCTAACAACACATCGTTTTGAACAACATATTTTTCTGATCCAAATTTTTGGATGCTTAACACCTCTCCGGAATCATCAAAACAAATCAATGCCAACAGACCACTTAGCGCGAACAAAGACTCTTGTTTTGGATCTAGCGCATGCCGATGCGGTC
>CAIYFE010000120.1 GCA_903925445.1 uncultured Burkholderiales bacterium
CTCAACAAGCCGAATTCGCGGCTTAATGCACCTTGCTTTGAGGGTGTGAACCAACTTGTACTGAACGCGCGCATCGCAGAGGCCTCGGCCATGCGATACACACCAGCCGGATTACCCGCTTTAGACATCAGACTCGAACACGAGTCCAGCATTGAAGAAGCAGGCCAGCAGCGTCAGGTCAGCTTGGCACTTCGCGCAGTTGCTTTTGGATCCTTGGCTGAGCGCCTGGTTCATCAACAACTTGGAAGTTCTTGGCAGTTCACAGGTTTTTTGGTCACGCCCCGCGGCTACAAACACATTGTTTTTCACATTCACAGTTTTCAAATAATTTCATAGAGGCCCTCATCATGGCTACGTTCAAGAAATTCAACAAAGACAAGCGCCCCAAGCGCAACACCCAATCGCTGTTGTTCAAACGCAAGCGCTTTTGCCGCTTCACCGTCACTGGCGTCGAAGAAATCGACTACAAAGACGTGGACACTTTGCGTGACTTCATTGCCGAAAACGGCAAGATCATCCCCGCACGCCTGACCGGCACACGCGCCATCTATCAACGTCAGCTCAACACTGCCATCAAGCGCGCACGCTTCTTGGCCTTGTTGCCTTACAGCGACCAGCACAAGATCTAAGGAGAAACGACCATGCAAATTATTCTGCTCGACAAGGTTGTCAACCTCGGTAACTTGGGCGAAATCGTCCGCGTCAAAGACGGCTATGCACGCAACTTCTTGATCCCTTCAGGCCGCGCACGTCGCGCCACTGGAAGCGCGATCAAAGAGTTCGAAGCACGCCGTGCCGAACTCGAAAAAGCTGCTGCCGAGAAATTGGCCGCTGCCCAAGCCCAAGGCGAAAAGCTCGGTGGCACCAGCGTCAAACTCAGCCAAAAAGCGGGTGTGGACGGTCGTTTGTTCGGCTCTGTCACCAACTTTGACATCGCTGAAGAATTGAACAAAGCAGGCTACGCTGTGGCCAAAGCGCAAGTGCGTATGCCCAATGGCCCTATCAAGGTTGTCGGCGACAGCACCGTGAGCGTGGCCTTGCACACCGACGTGGTGGTGGACATCACTGTCTCTGTGTACGGCGAAACTGCTTAAGGTTTTGGCTTCACACCACAGGTGAACAACTTTTTAAAAGCCATCCGCTTCTAAACCCGTTCCTCATCTTTCAAAGCCGCTCCTCGGAGCGGCTTTTTACTTTTGCGCACACACTGTTCAGGTTTTATCCACAGGCTTATCCTTGAATTCAGGCGTGTTATCCACGGACTTATCCCGTGACGATTGGCCTTTCTCGTCGTAGGATGTGAGATCAATAGGATTTTTATGTCAGCCGTTTTTTCCAATCACGACGAAAGCTTTTCAGCCGATCAGCAAATCGCACAACTGCGCATTCCGCCGCACTCCATCGAGGCCGAATCCAGTGTTTTAGGCGGCTTGTTGCTCGACAACAGCGCATGGGATCGTGTGGGCGATTTGTTGGCGGAAGGCGACTTCTACCGCTATGAACACAAGCTGGTGTATTCGGCCATTGGCGGACTCATCAACACCAGTCGCCCAGCCGATGTGATCACCGTTTACGAGCATTTGCAAAGCCTGGGCAAGGCCGAAGAAATGGGCGGTTTGGGCTATTTGAATGCCTTGGCGCAGTACGTGCCCAGCGCCAGCAATATTCGCCGTTATGCCGAAATCGTGCGCGAACGCTCGATTTTGCGCAAACTGGTGAGCGCCAGCGACGAAATTGCCACCAACGCCTTCAACACCCAAGGCCGCGCCGTGGCGCAAATTTTGGATGAGGCCGAGCAAAAAATCTTCAACATTGGCGAAGAAGGCTCGCGCATGAAGCAGGGCTTTCAGGCCATGCCGCAGTTGGTGGTGGACTTGCTCGACCGCGTGCAAGAGATGGCCGACAACCAAAACGACATCACCGGCGTGCCCACAGGATTCATCGACTTTGACCGCATGACCTCGGGCTTGCAGCCCGGCGACTTGGTGGTCTTGGCCGCGCGTCCGTCCATGGGTAAAACCGCGCTGGCGATCAACATCGCCGAACACGTGGCTTTGCACGAGCAATTGCCCGTGGCCGTGTTTTCGATGGAAATGGGTGCGTCGCAATTGGCCGTGCGTATCGTCGGCTCGATTGGTCGCATCGACCAAGGCCATTTGCGCACTGGCAAGTTGAGCGACGACGAATGGCCGCGCTTGACCGAAGCGATTGAGAAGCTGCGCAACGTGTCGCTGCACATCGACGAAACGCCGGGTTTAACGCCCAGCGAATTGCGTGCCAATGCACGCCGTTTGGCGCGTCAATGCGGCAAGTTGGGTTTGATCGTGGTTGACTACTTGCAGCTCATGAGCGGCTCGGGTGGCAGCAATGGCGACAACCGCGCCACCGAAATTGGCGAAATTTCTCGCGGTTTGAAGATGCTGGCCAAAGAGCTGCAATGCCCCGTCATCGCCTTGTCTCAGCTCAACCGAAGCGTGGAACAGCGCACCGACAAACGCCCCATGATGAGCGACTTGCGCGAATCGGGCGCCATTGAGCAAGATGCCGACGTCATCATGTTCATCTACCGCGACGATTACTACAACAAAGACTCCAAAGAACCCGGCGTGGCCGAAGTCATCATCGGCAAACAACGCAATGGCCCCACAGGCACCGTCAAACTCGCGTTCTTGAAACCCCTCACCAAGTTTGAAAGCTTGGCTTCGGGCTATGGCAACGGGGATTATTGAGGTCTTACAAACGCCAACGCGCAAGCAAAAATAAAGTCACAGCACTTCGCTTGCAAAATCGGCCAAGCGTGAACGCTCGCCGCGAGCCAGCGTGATGTGCCCACCATGCGGCCAACCTTTGAATCGATCCACGGCATAAGTCAAGCCCGATGAGCCTTCGGTCAAGTAAGGCGTGTCAATTTGCGCCAAGTTGCCCATGCAGACAATTTTGGTGCCCGGCCCCGCGCGGGTGATGAGCGTTTTCATTTGCTTGGGCGTTAAGTTTTGCGCTTCATCGATGATGAGGTATTTGTTCAAAAACGTGCGCCCGCGCATGAAGTTCAGGCTCTTGATTTTGATGCGACTGCGGATGAGTTCGTTGGTCGCGGCGCGACCCCATTCGCCGGCGCTGGTTTCGGTTTTGGCCAGCACTTCGAGGTTGTCGTCCAAGGCGCCCATCCACGGGCCCATTTTTTCTTCTTCGGTGCCGGGTAAAAAGCCGATGTCTTCGCCCACGCTCACGGTGGCGCGGGTCATGATGATTTCGGTGTAACGGCGA
This sequence comes from uncultured Burkholderiales bacterium, assembly GCA_903925445.1. GTDB lineage: Bacteria > Pseudomonadota > Gammaproteobacteria > Burkholderiales > Burkholderiaceae_C > Limnohabitans. Next base: position 3,268 of record CAIYFE010000120.1, read on the forward strand.
TCATCCAAGACTTGCGTCAGACCCGCAGCCAAAGCCATCAAGGTCTTGCCCGTGCCGGCGGTGCCAGTGAGGGTGACGAAATCAATTTCGGGATCGGCCAGCAAATTCATCGCGAAGTTTTGCTCGCGGTTGCGGGTGGTCACGCCCCACACCGCATTTTTGAGGTGGGTGAAGTCTTTGAGGGTTTTGAGCACCACGGTTTTGCCGCGAATCTCGGTCACGCGGGCGTAGAGGCTGGGCTCGCCCGGGGCTTCAAAGTAGACAAACTGGTTGATGTGCAACTCCGGCACGATGGGGCCACTCAGGCGGTAAAACGTGTGGCTGCCGCTTTGCCAGCTTTCGATCGATTTGGAATGCTTGATCCAAAAATCTTGCGGCAACGCCAATGCGCCTGAGTACAGCAAGTCGCCGTCTTCCAGGGTTTTGTCGTTTTGGTAGTCTTCTGCGGCCAAGCCCAGGGCGCGGGCTTTGACGCGCATGTTGATGTCTTTGGACACCAGCACCACTTCGCGCGGGGCATGCAGGGTGCGCAGCGCTTCAACCACACCCAAAATTTGGTTGTCTGCTTTGCCTTGAGGCAGGCTGGCGGGCAATTCAAAGTTCAGCGGCTGGGTTTGGAAAAACAAACGTCCACCAACTTCAACGTGTCCGGTGGCATCCAGCTTGAGGCCGGTGACGATGTCTTCTTGGCCGTGCGAGGCCACCAAAGCATCGAGCGTTCGGCTGGTCTGACGGGCGTTGCGGGCAACTTCGGTCATGCCTTTTTTGTGGCCGTCGAGCTCTTCGAGCACGATCATGGGCAAGAAGATGTCGTGTTCTTCGAAACGGAACAAGCACATGGGGTCGTGCATCAACACATTGGTGTCAAGCACAAACAACTTGGTGGGGCCAGTGCGTTTGAGCTTTTTGGGCTTGGCTTGCGCGCGCGCGTTGGCTTGTGTGGTGTTGGCTTTGGACGATTTGGCGCGTTGGATGGCTTCTTGCACATCAAAGGCGGGCTCGCTGGGTTCGCCGCCTCCTGTGCGATCAAACGCTTCGATGGACGGTTGTCGCGAGGCTTGCTCGTCTTGCTCTGTGGGGCGACGTGCCGAACGTGTCTTGGCCGGTGAGTGGATGGTTTCTGTACTGAGCAGGGCTGCGCGTTTGGTCGGTGCGGGAGGCAGGGGCATGTCGTGTGGAGCTACAGAGTTGAAGGAATGGGGCGGTTCGAAAAGCGAAAAAGCCGCCTGGGAGCCCCAAGGCGGCTTGTCGGATCAGACATATTCGCAATTTCAATCGTCATGCGCTTCACTATACATGAGCTTGATGACGGTTTGGATCAGGGGCTTACCCGCCTGCTTTTTTGAGCGCTTTGACTGCTTTGAGCACTTCGTCCACATGACCCAAAACTTTGAGGCCACGCCATTCTTGCTTGAGCACGCCATCGGCGCCAATCAAGAAGGTGCTGCGCTCGATGCCTTTGACTTTTTTGCCGTACATGATCTTGTTTTTGACCACGCCAAACATGTGACACATTTTTTCTTCTGTGTCGGCGATCAGCTCAAAAGGCAGCTCTAACTTTTCTTTGAAGTCTTCGTGGGACTTCATGTTGTCGCGGGAAACGCCAAAAACCACGGCGCCTGCTTTGACAAAGTCTTTGTATTTGTCGCGAAACTGCATGGCCTCCGTGGTGCAGCCGGGGGTGTTGTCCTTGGGGTAGAAGTACAACACCATCATCTGTCCGTGGTGGCTGGTGCTGGTGACGCGGGTGCCGCTGGTGGCAATGGCTTCAAATTCGGGGAGGTGTTTGTTGACAACAATAGCCATAGCGCTTCGATTAGGTGTGGTATTGAAAGTGGCAAGGCTTGAGTTGGCCAGTAAGGGCGTTACTCGCGTCAATCAGAGCCGCAACCTGCTATTTTAACTTGAAATCAACCCGTTGCGATTTAGTGCTTTTTAAGACTCCATCAGCAGAGCCAGCGCCACTTTGCGGCCTTCTCCGGCCAAGATGTTGTAAGTGCGACAGGCCGCTTGGGTGTCCATGGTTTCTAGTCCAATGCGTTTTTGCATCAAACTTTGCATGAGCGCGGGTGGGGCGAACCGCAGTTTTTGACCGCTGCCAAAAATGACGACTTCGATGGGCAATTGCGCCAATTGCTCGAAGTGCTGGGCGGTCAAATCTTCGAAACGGCGGCAAGCCCAATCCAATCGCTGGCCATCGCTGCAAATGATGGCGCTGGCTGTGACTTTTTCGCCTAAAACGGCGACCCAATCGGAGCCATAGCCGGTCACGGCGGGAAAGTCGAAGCGATCGGGTTGTAATTTCATAAAAAAGCCTTGAGAACTGTGGTCAAATTATAGGTTTTCACCCGTAAAAGCGCCCTTGGAGGGACTTTGAAGCAAATCCAAAAATCCAACAAGTTGTCCAACGTCTGTTATGACATTCGCGGTCCGATCATGGACCGGGCGCGTCAGATGGAGGAGGACGGTCACAAAATCATCAAACTCAACATCGGCAATTTGGCGGTGTTTGGGTTTGACGCGCCGGAAGAAATCCAGCAAGACATGATCCGCAATTTGCCCAACTCGGCGGGCTATTCGGACAGCAAAGGCATTTTCGGCGCCCGCAAAGCGGTGATGCACGAAACCCAGCGCCAAGGCATCAAAGGCGTGACGCTGAATGACATTTATTTGGGCAACGGCGCCAGCGAGTTGATCGTCATGGCGACCAACGGTTTGCTCAACGATGGCGATGAGTTGTTGTTGCCTGCGCCCGACTACCCATTGTGGACGGCGGCGGTGAGTTTGTCCGGTGGTACGCCGGTGCACTACTTGTGTGACGAAACCAATGGTTGGATGCCCAGCGTGGCAGACATTCGCAGCAAGATCACGCCCAACACCAAGGGCATTGTGGTGATCAACCCCAACAATCCCACGGGGGCGCTGTACTCCGAAGATTTGCTCAAACAAATCGTGGCCTTGGCGCGTGAGCATGGTTTGGTGATTTTTGCTGACGAGGTCTACGACAAAGTGTTGTACGACGATGTCAAGCACACGCCCATTGCCAGCTTGAGCGAAGACGTGTTGACGTTGACCTTCAACTCTTTGTCCAAAAGCTATCGCTCGTGTGGTTATCGCGCGGGATGGTTGGTGGTTTCGGGCGACAAAAAACCTGCGGCCGATTACATCGAGGGCTTGAACATGCTCTCCAACATGCGCTTGTGCGCCAACGTGCCGGGTCAGTGGGCGATCCAAACCGCTTTGGGCGGTTACCAAAGCATCAAGGATTTGGTGGGCGAAGGCGGGCGCTTGCGCAAGCAGCGTGATTTGGCCCATGAACTCATCACCGCCATTCCGGGCGTGACTTGCGTGCGTCCGCAAGCGGCGTTGTACATGTTTCCCCGACTCGATCCCAAGCTCTACCCCATCGCAGACGACCAGCAGTTTTTCTTGGAGTTGCTTCAAGAAACCAAGGTCATGTTGGTGCAAGGCACGGGGTTCAACTGGGCGGACACGGATCACTTCCGAATTGTCTTTTTGCCCCATGAAGACGACTTGCGCGAGGCCATTGGCCGCATCGCCAAATTTTTAGAAAACTACAGAAACAAATACGCAGCATGAAACCGATACAAGTAGGCCTGTTAGGCATTGGCACCGTGGGTCGCGGCACTTTTGAAGTGCTCCAACGCAACCAAGAAGAAATCAAACGACGCGCAGGCCGCGGCATCGAAGTCACCATGGTGGCTGATTTGGATGTTGCCCGCGCGCAGCAAATCGTGGGCACACACGCCAAGGTCGTCAACGATGCCCGCCAAGTCATTGCCAACCCCGAGATCGACATCGTGGTCGAGCTCATCGGCGGCTACGGCATTGCCAAACAACTGGTGTTGGAAGCCATTGCCGCAGGCAAGCATGTGGTGACGGCCAACAAGGCGCTGCTGGCCGTGCACGGCACAGAAATTTTTGCCGCTGCGCATCAAAAGGGCGTGATGGTCGCCTTCGAGGCGGCGGTCGCGGGGGGCATTCCTATCATCAAGGCCTTGCGTGAAGGTTTGACGGCCAACCGCATTCAGTGGGTGGCGGGCATCATCAATGGCACAACCAATTTCATCTTGTCAGAAATGCGCGACAAAGGCTTGGCGTTTGCCGATGTGCTAAAAGAAGCGCAGGCCTTGGGTTATGCCGAAGCCGATCCCACCTTTGACATCGAAGGCGTGGATGCAGCTCACAAAGCGACCATCATGTCTGCGATTGCGTTTGGCGTGCCGGTGCAGTTTGACAAAGCGCACGTCGAAGGCATCACCAAGCTGGAGGCGCAAGACATTCGCTATGCAGAACAACTCGGTTATCGCATCAAGTTGTTGGGAATTTCCAAACGCACGCAAGCCGGCATTGAGCTGCGCGTTCACCCCTGCTTGGTGCCTACCAAGCGTTTGATCGCCAATGTCGAAGGCGCCATGAATGCCGTCATGGTGCAAGCCGATGCCGTTGGCACCACGCTTTACTACGGCAAAGGCGCGGGCAGCGAGCCCACCGCCAGCGCCGTGATTGCTGACTTGGTGGACATCGCCCGTTTGCACACCGCCGATCCGCTCAACCGCGTGCCTCATTTGGCGTTCCAACCTGACGCCATGAGCAGCTTGCAAATCTTGCCCATGGATCAAGTGGTGACCAGCTACTACTTGCGCTTGCGCGTGGCCGACGAGGCGGGCGTGCTGGCCAAAGTGGCGGGCATATTTGCGCAAGCCGGCATCAGCATCGACGCCGTGTTGCAACGCGAAGCAGGCGAGGGCGAGAGCCAAACCGATCTCATCATCTTGACCCACGATTGCCAAGAAGCCAAGATGAACCAAGCGCTGGCCGAGATGCAGCAACTCAGCGCTGTGCTCGCGCCCATCACCCGCATCCGCAAAGAAGAGTTGAACTGATGCAGTACTTATCCACCCGCGGCCATCCCGAGCGCAAACGTTTTTGCGAAATCTTGCTCGAAGGCTTGGCGCCTGACGGTGGCCTTTACTTGCCCGAACACTACCCGCAAGTCGATGCGTCCACCTTGATCCGTTGGCGTGCGGTGTACCAGCAGCAAGGCTACGCCGCGTTGGCGTTTGAGGTGTTGTCGCTCTACATCGACGACATTCCAGCCGAGGACTTGAAAGCCCTGTGCGCCAAAACCTACACGCAAGAAGTTTTTGGCACAGCTGAGATTGTTCCTGTGCGCGCTTTGGAGCAAGGGCTTTTTGTCCAGGCTTTGTCCAATGGCCCCACGCTGGCGTTCAAAGACATGGCCATGCAATTGCTGGGCAATTTGTTCGAATACGAATTGGCGCGACGCGGCGAAGAGCTCAATATCTTTGGCGCCACCAGTGGCGACACGGGCAGTGCGGCCGAATACGCCATGCGTGGCAAAAAAGGTGTGCGCGTTTTCATGACCAGCCCGCACGGGCGCATGAGCCCGTTTCAGCAAGCGCAAATGTTCAGCCTGCTGGACGACAACATCCACAACATCGCCATCGAAGGCGTGTTTGACGATTGCCAAGATTTGGTCAAAGCCGTCTCCAACGACTTGGCGTTCAAAAACAAATACAAGATTGGCACCGTCAACTCCATCAACTGGGCGCGTTTGCTGGCGCAAGTGGTGTATTACTTTGCGGGCTACTTCCAAGTCACGCAACACAACGCACAAAGCGTGAGCTTTACCGTGCCAAGCGGTAACTTTGGCAACGTCTGCGCAGGCCATGTGGCGCGCATGATGGGGTTGCCCATTGCGCACTTGGTGGTGGCAACCAACGAAAACGATGTGCTCGATGAGTTCTTTCGCACCGGTGTTTACCGCGTGCGCGGCAGTGCAGATACGCACGAAACTTCCAGCCCCTCGATGGACATTTCCAAGGCCAGCAATTTCGAACGCTTTGTGTTCGATTTGCTTGGCCGTGATGCCCAGCGGGTGAACCATTTGTTCGGCCACCAAGTTGCGCAACTGGGTCGTTTTGATCTGAGCCAAGATCCGCAGTTCGCGCAAGCTGCGACTCGTTTTGGTTTTGAAAGCGGCAAGAGCACGCATGCCGATCGTTTGAACACCATCCGTGCGGTGTTTGCATCGCACCAGCAAATGATCGACACGCACACAGCCGATGGCGTCAAAGTGGCGCGCGAGCACCTGCAAGTGGGCACGCCCATGATCGTGCTTGAAACGGCGTTGCCCATCAAATTCGCAGCCACCATCGTGCAAGCCTTGGGGCAAGAGCCCACACGCCCTGCCAAGTTTGAGGGCATCGAGGCCTTGCCCAAACGTGTTCAAGTCATGCAAGCCGATGTGGCGCAAGTCAAAGCCTACATCGCCCAACACTGCCACCTGGCTTGAGTGCTTGAACCATGAATCGCCCCGCCTTATTGACTTTGGATGACGCGCTGACCCAACTCTTGGCACAAGCGCAACCGTTGACGCGTGTTCAAACCGTCTCCACTTTTGAGGCAGATGGCCGTGTTTTGGCGCAAGCGGTGATCTCGGCCTTGCAAGTCCCGCCGCTGGACAACAGCGCGATGGACGGTTATGCCGTGCGTGTGGCCGATTGCACTGAAGCCGGCGCTACTTTGCGCGTGACCCAACGCATTCCTGCGGGCAGCCACGGCACGCCTTTGCAGGCTGGGCAAGCGGCGCGCATTTTCACCGGCGCGCCCATTCCAGAGGGCGCAGATGCGGTGGTCATGCAAGAAGAATGCGAGGCGCAAGGCGAGCAGGTCAAAGTGCTCAAGGCGCCTGTGGCAGGGCAATCCATCCGTCGCGCAGGCGAAGATGTGGCCTTGGGCGCGCAAGTGCTGGCCAAAGGTACGCGACTGAACCCCGCTTCTTTGGGCTTGGCTGCCAGCATTGGCTTGGCGCAGCTCGAGGTGGCAAGCAAGCCACGTGTTGCCTTGTTCTCGACTGGCGACGAATTGGTCATGCCCGGCGATGTCGCGCCGCAAGACATGCCTGCTGGCGCTATTTACAACGCCAACCGTTTTTTCTTGCGCGCTTTGTTGCAGCGTTTGGGATGCGAAGTCACCGATTTGGGCATCGTCCCCGACCAACGTGACGCCACCATCCAAGCGTTGCGCGAAGCCGCTCAGCACCACGACGTGATCGTGACCAGCGGCGGTGTGTCGGTGGGCGAAGAAGATCACATCAAGCCCGCTGTGCAAGCCTTGGGTGAACTCAATTTGTGGCAACTGGCCATCAAGCCCGGCAAACCCTTTGCCTACGGAAAAATCCATCGACAAGGCCAGCCCTGCCATTTCATGGGCTTGCCTGGAAATCCGGTGTCCAGCTTTGTCACCTTTTTGTTGTTGGTGCGCCCCTTTTTGTTGGCGTTGCAAGGTGCGCAAGTCAGCGACATACCGCGCATCCCGATGGTTGCGCACTTTGATTGGCCGCGCGTGGACAAACGCCGTGAATTTTTACGGGTGCGTCGCAACGCCCAAGGCGGATTGGATTTGTTCCCCAACCAAAGTTCAGGGGTGTTGACCTCTGCGGTGTGGGGCGATGGCGTGGTGGATCATCCGGCAGGTCAGACCATTGCCAAGGGCGATACCGTGCGCTTTATTTCATTTGCGGAGTGGTTGGCATGAAGGTCACCGTCAAATATTTCGCGTCCATTCGAGAGGCCTTGGGGCAAGGCAGTCAAACGCTGCAAACCCAAGCCGCCGATGTAGGGCAATTGCGCGCCGAATTGATCGCCTTGGGCGGTGCCTATGCCGAATGTTTGGCGCAAGGCAAAGCGGTTCGCATGGCTTTGGATCAAAACTTGGTGGATGCTTCGGCCATCTTGCACGAAGGCTGCGAAGTGGCCTTTTTTCCGCCCGTGACGGGAGGCTGAGCATGCGCTTGAGCGTCGTCATTCAGCCCGAAGATTTCGACGTCAGCCACGAACTGGCGCAACTTCGCCAAGGCGATGCCCGCGTGGGTGCGGTGTGCTGCTTTGTGGGCACGGTGCGAGAGCGCAACGAAGGCAGTGACGTTGCCAGCATGGCTTTGGAGCACTACCCCGGCATGACCGAAAAATCCATTCAAACCATGCTTGAACAAGCCCAGCAGCGGTTTGACATTTACGCGGCGCGGGTGATTCACCGCGTGGGATTGCTCCAGCCGCAAGACCAAATCGTGTTGGTGGCGGTCACCTCGGCGCACCGCGGCATGAGCTTTCAAGCCTGTGAGTTCTTGATGGACTACCTCAAAACCCAAGCGCCGTTTTGGAAAAAAGAAGTCACGCCACAAGGCGAACGCTGGGTCGATGCCCGAGTCAGCGATGACCAAGCCTTGGCGCGTTGGGGCATTCAAGCCAGCAACGCGGTTTGATCTGCATCAAGTCGCGCGCCGCTTGGGGGGCTTGAAAAGCACCGCCAAAGCCTCAGCTAGGTGAGAGTTCAATTTTTGAGGTCTTGGAGCTTTTATGCGTTTAGACAAACTCACCACCAAATTTCAAGAAGCCCTGGGCGAGGCGCAAACCTTGGCGCTGGGCGCTGATCACGCTTACATCGAGCCCTCGCATGTGCTCATCGCCATGTTGACGCAAGACGATGGCCCCAAACCCATGCTGGAGAAATCGGGCGCCAATGTTTCGGGCTTGTTGCGCGATGCGCAGGCCGCGATGGACAAGCTGCCCAAAGTGCATGGCCAAGAACAAGTGCAGGTGGGGCGCGATCTGATTTCACTCATCCAAGCCTCGGAAAAAGAAGCCATCAAACGCGGCGACCAATACGTGGCCAGCGAATTGTTTTTGCTGGCCTTGTGTGACAACAAAGGCGATTGGGGCAAATTGGCCGCCAGCAACGGGTTGCAGCGCCGGTCGCTCGAATTGGCAATCCAAGCCTTGCGCGGCGGTCAAAAAGTTGATTCCGCCGAAAGCGAAGGCCAGCGCGGTGCGCTCAAAAAATACTGCTTGGACCTGACCGAGCGCGCCCGAAACGGCAAGCTCGATCCTGTGATTGGTCGAGACGACGAAATCCGTCGCGCCATTCAAGTGCTGCAACGCCGCAGCAAAAACAACCCCGTGCTGATCGGAGAACCCGGCGTGGGCAAGACGGCCATCGTCGAAGGGCTGGCGCAGCGCATTGTGGCGGGCGAAGTGCCCGATTCGCTCAAGGGCAAGCGCGTTTTGTCGCTGGACATGGCGGCCTTGTTGGCAGGTGCGAAGTTTCGCGGCGAATTTGAAGAGCGCTTGAAAACCGTGCTCAACGAGTTGGCCAAAGACGAAGGCCAGACGATTGTCTTCATCGATGAATTGCACACGATGGTCGGAGCTGGCAAGGCCGAAGGCGCCATGGATGCCGGCAACATGCTCAAGCCCGCGTTGGCACGCGGCGAGTTGCACTGCGTGGGCGCAACCACCTTGGATGAATACCGCAAGTACATCGAAAAAGATGCTGCCTTGGAGCGTCGTTTCCAAAAAATCATTGTGGGCGAGCCCACCGTGGAAGCCACGATTGCCATCTTGCGGGGCTTGCAAGAAAAGTACGAAGTCCACCACGGCGTGGAGATCACCGACCCGGCCATCGTTGCTGCGGCTGAGTTGTCCAACCGCTACATCACCGATCGGTTCTTGCCCGACAAGGCGATTGACTTGATCGACGAAGCCGCGGCCAAAATCAAAATCGAAATTGACTCCAAACCCGAGGTCATGGACAAGCTCGATCGTCGGTTGATTCAGCTCAAAATTGAACGCGAAGCCGTGCGCAAAGAAAAAGACGAAGCCTCGCAAAAACGCTTTGAATTGTTGGAAGAAGAAATCGACAAAGCCAACAAAGAATACGCCGACTTGGAAGAAATCTGGAAGTCCGAAAAAGCCTCTGCACAGGGCGGCGCGCAGATCAAAGAAGAAATTGATCGGCTGCGTTTTCAAATCGAAGAACTCACCCGCAAAGGCGACTTCAACAAAGTGGCTGAGTTGCAATACGGCAAATTGCCCGAGTTGGAAAAACGCCTCAAAGAAGCCAACGCCAAAGAAAACGCCAAGGCGTCTAAAACTGGAACGCATCGCTTGTTGCGCACCCAAGTTGGGGCAGAAGAAATTGCCGAAGTCGTGGCGCGCGCCACCGGTATTCCCGTCTCAAAACTGATGCAAGGTGAGCGCGACAAACTGCTGCAAATGGAAGACAAGTTGCACCAGCGCGTGGTGGGGCAAGAAGAAGCCATCACCGCTGTGGCCAACGCCATTCGTCGCTCTCGCGCTGGCTTGGGCGACCCCAACCGTCCAACGGGTTCTTTCTTGTTTCTGGGCCCCACGGGTGTGGGCAAAACCGAGTTGTGCAAGGCCTTGGCCGCTTTCTTGTTTGACAGCGAAGAACATTTGATTCGCATCGACATGAGCGAGTTCATGGAAAAACATTCGGTCAGCCGCTTGATTGGCGCGCCACCGGGCTACGTGGGTTACGACGAAGGCGGCTACTTGACCGAGGCCGTTCGTCGCAAGCCCTACAGCGTGGTGTTGTTGGACGAGGTGGAAAAAGCCCATCCCGATGTTTTCAACGTGTTGTTGCAAGTGCTGGACGATGGCCGCTTGACCGATGGTCAAGGCCGCACGGTGGACTTCAAAAACACCGTCATCGTCATGACCTCCAACATTGGCTCGCCCATCATCCAAAGCATGGTGGGACAAGATGCGCAAGACATCAAAGACGCGGTGTGGGATGAACTCAAAAGTCATTTCCGACCTGAGTTTTTGAACCGCATTGACGAAACCGTGGTGTTTCATGGCCTGGATGCGCAGCACATTGCCAGCATCGCGGCGATTCAGTTGCAAGTCTTGTCCGATCGCTTGGCCAAGATGGACTATGTGTTGGATGTCTCGCCTGCTGCTTTGGCCGAGTTGGCCAAAGTCGGCTTTGATCCCGTGTTTGGTGCGCGTCCGCTCAAACGCGCGATTCAGCAACGGATTGAAAACCCGCTGTCCAAACTTTTGTTGGAAGGCAAGTTTGTGCCCAAAGACACCATCCAAGTCAGCGTTGATCCCGTTCGCAATCCTGGCGAATTTGGATTCAAGGCCGCACAAGCCTAAGGGGGTCGCGGGGTTTTGTCCCCGACTCGACCTGCACCCAGCGTCATAAGCGCTAGGATTCGCGTATGACAACCCACGCGCAATCCATTCCTTGGCGTCAAGATGCAGCTGTGATCGGTTTTGTGGGACTGGCGCATGCCAGCTCACATTTCTCGCACTTGCTGCTGCCTTTGATGTTTCCTGTTTTCATGAAAACCTTTGGCTTGAGTTACTCAGAGCTTGGGTTTTTGATGTCGGTATTTTTCATCGTCTCAGGCGTTGGGCAAGCTTGTGCGGGTTTTGTCGTCGATAAATTTGGCGCACGACCCGTCATGTACGCAGCTCTGAGCATCTTGGCCATCGCTTGCGTTGCGGCAGGATTGGCGCAAAGTTATGCGGGCTTGATGTTGGCCGCAGCCTTGCTGGGGTTGGGGAACTGCACGTTTCACCCGGTCGATTTCACCATCCTCAACCAGCGTGTTTCTGCGCCACGGTTGGGGTATGCCTTCAGCATGCACGGCTTGACTGGAAATTTGGGTTGGGCGATGGCGCCAGCCTTCATGGTGGGGTTGAGCACCCTGTTTGATTGGCGGGTGGCTTATTTCAGCGCGGCAGCGTTTTTCTTGGTCATCTTGGTGCTCTTGCTTTGGCAACGTCACAACTTGTTGACTCAAGTTGTCAAACACA
>CAIYFE010000121.1 GCA_903925445.1 uncultured Burkholderiales bacterium
GGTATGCGCAATTTGAGCGTCGAAGCCACCACGGATTCACCTTCAGAAAGTCCAGCCGCAGCCGCTGCGCCAGCCGTGCGTCCTTCGCTGTCTTTGTTGATTCAGTTTGATTTCAACTCCTCGCAAATCAAGCCAGAAAGTCAGCAGTCGTTGATGAATTTGGCTGAAGCTTTGAAGTCACCTGAGCTGGTGAGCTCCAATTTCGCTGTCGAAGGCCACACCGATGCCAAAGGCAGCGCCGATTACAACTTGAAGCTGAGTCAGCAGCGCGCCGATGCGGTTCAGAAATTTCTGGTCACCCGCGGCGTAGCGCCTGGCCGTCTGATGGCCGCAGGCAAGGGCTCCACACAACTGGCCAATGCCAGCGATCCTTTGGCCGCTGAAAACCGCCGAGTTCGCATTGTCAATCTCGACTGACACGCGCCAGCAAATTTGGCACCGCATCGAGCGCCAGGTGTTGGCGCGCATTGCGGCTTGGCCAGAAAAAGCCGTGCACATGGCCTTGGTGCTGGCTTTTTCCGTTTGGGTGGTGGTCGATGTGTTGTTTTTGGGCGTGACCGGCGGTCTGGCGCAAACGACTTACGACGCGATGGTCAGAGGGCGCTTGTTTGCCCCAGCGCTTGATGATCGCATTGTGATCATCGACATCGATGAAGCCTCCTTGGCACGCATGGCCAAGGAGTTTGGCCGCTGGCCTTGGCCGCGTGACACCTTGGCAAGCGTGTTGGATTTTGTTGAAAGCCAGCAACCGGCCGCGGTGGTTTGGGACATTGTTTTTTCAGACCTGGATCGATTGAATCCCGGCGGGGACGCGGCCTTTGATGCGGCCGTCAAGCGCAGCGCTCACAGCCATTTCGGGGTGGTTCGACTCCCCATCGAAAACGATGACAAAAGCGAGTTGACCCAAAACAACTTGAAAACGTTGTGGGCTGCGCCTGCGGCCGCAACAAATTTGTCGACGTTGGCCTTGATCCCGCCAGCATTGCCCGCGATCACCGAAAAATCATTGGGTTTTAACAATGGCTACGTGGATCACGATGGCGTGCTGCGTCGCTATCGAAACTTTGAAAAACTCTCCGATGGTGGTGTGATTCAAAGCTTGCCCATGAGCGTGAGCCAGTCTGTGGACGCTTCGACCTACGATTTTTGGTTGAGTCATTTCGAGCAAGAAAAAGGCAAGTTAGACACCGAACACGCCACCTCAGGCGATGTGTTGATCAACTGGCGCAAGAAAGCAAATCTGTACCCCCGTGTGAACTTTGCGGATGTGTTTGCCAAGGCAGAGGGCGATCAACCCAAAGCCGATGTGCCCTCGATGCAAGGAAAAATTGTCATCATTGGCGCCACCGCTCCGAGCTTGCATGACATCCATCCCACGCCGCTTTCGACTTCGCAAGCTGGCGTGGACACCTTGGCCACCGGGATTGACAACGTGCTACATCGGCGCGTGATGTACGAGCTGCCGAAGTGGCTGGCTGCTTGTGTGGCGGTGCTGTTGTGCAGCGTGATTTCGTGGTGGAGCTACCGAACCAGCGTGTCGCGACTGTCACAAGCCATGGTGGCGTTGCCGGGCGTGCTGATGGGGGTGAGTTTCATCAGCCTTCACAGTGGCTCGTTTTTTATCGATTTGCACTTGTCAGCTGCTTTGGCGGTTTTGTACTTGGCCTTGTTGAAAGCTTGGTTTGCGGCGCGCAAGCGGTATTGGTGCGGCGAAGTGGTGCAATCGCCCGACCAAGCTTTGGCGGTCTGGGCTTGCGAGTTGGATCAGCCGTGGACCGATGACGAAGTCAACGCCGTGATGGCTTGTCTGCAAAGCCAC
>CAIYFE010000122.1 GCA_903925445.1 uncultured Burkholderiales bacterium
ATCGCACCGCCTGATGACGGAGCTCAACGCCGCCTTTGATGTGTTGGGGGACGCAGGCAAAAGAAAACGCTACGACGTTTATTTGACCCGAGCCGCTCAACCGCTGCAGCCCAATCCGCAACCCCATCCTCAGCCGGCGCCCAAAACCGTCAACCAAAAAAACCAAGAGTTGGTGGATAAATTGATTCAAAACTCTTTGGATGAAATTGCCGTGTTGCAATTGTTTGAAAAGTTTTTTGGTTGCTCGGTTCAAATCAACAACAGCTGGATCAATACCTACACCGTCAAACTCGATGGCATGCGTCAAAACATGGATTATTTGGCTTTGAAAAAACGACTGATTGAACGGTTGAATCAGGAGGCCGAATGATTTATCCCTTTCAATCCTACAAAGTCAGCCCAGCTTATAAAAAAAGCTTTTTAGAAGAATTGCCGCAAGTCAGCAGCGCCTTGCCCGAATTTTTTCGCGCCACCACCGTGGCCAGCCAAAGCGTTCAGCAGCGCGATATTTTTGGCAATCCTCGCGGCATTCGCCAAGACGCGGGCGTGGACGATTCGCTCAAGCTCTTGTTGTTGGCGTGCTTCAACGACGGCTTGTTGTCCGAGCAAGCCAAACCCGCGCAGGTGCTGGATTTGGTGCGCCAGTTGTCGTTGCTGTGGTATTCGTTTGGAAACAAAATCGACAGCTGTATTTTTTTAGGCTATTACTTTTATGAAATGCAAAGCACGGCGTTGCATTTGGTCGATGAGTTGAAAAAACAAATTGGGTTTTTGGCCTCGGTCAGCGGTCAAGCACATCGCCATTTGCAAGACGGCGTGGACACGCTCATGCTGTCTTATTCGCCGCATTGGTACCGCGCGCAAGCAGGCATTGGCGATAAAAAATCAGACATTTTCATTGCCGACGGTGACTTCACCAAAACAGATTTGCCGCGCCCGGGCTATCAAATCCATTTCAAAAAATCCAAGCTCTACGATTTGCGCGCGCCCTTTTTTGTCAGCACGCAGCAGGTAGAAACTCCGCTGGTGCAACAAGACAAAATTGTTTCGAGTTGTCCCAGCTGCGGTCAAAAATGTCGGGGCAAATTGTTTTCCTTTATCGAAATCAAATGCCCTAAATGCAGCACCGTGTGGCAGCAAAAAACCTGACTCAAGACCGCTGCTGCGCACGCGCCACAGCGTGACGCGCAGCAATGAAGCCAAACGTCACACCCGGGCCAATCGTGATGCCAGGCGCTGGGTAAGTTCCGCCCATGATGGAATGCATGTCGTTGCCGCACGCGTACAAACCGCCAATGGCCTGACCCGCTGCGTTGAGCACACGCGCATCGGTGTCGCACACCAAACCCGTGGCCGCGCCAATGTCGCCCGGATACAGCGCCACCGCATAAAAAGGACCTTCGCGCAAAGCGCCCAAACAAGGGTTGGGGCCGTGCCAAGTTGCGTCTCCGTTGGCGCGCTGGTAATCGGTGGTGCCGCGTTGGAAATCTTCATCCACGCCTTGGTCGGCCATGGTGTTGAACCGTTCCACGGTGGCTTGCAAGGTGTCGGCGGGGATTTGAAGTTGTTGCGCCAATTCGGCCAAGGTGTTGCCGCGTTGGAGGTAGCCATCGGCCAAGTAAGGCGCCAAGCCGCTGCCGCCCGGGCGCACCATGCCAATGCCGTAGCGCTTGAGCGCAGCGGCATCGCAAATCAACCATGAAGGCACGCTGGGCGTGTTGGCGTGGTGGGCTTGCATGGCAATGCCAAACAGGTGGTAAGAGGTGGATTCGTTCAGGTAGCGTTTGCCGCTTTGATCCACCGTCAACATGCCGGGCTTGCCCCGGTCCATCACAAAGTGAGGAAAGGCCGCGGTGCTGCCATCGGCGCGTTGTCGAATCGACACCGGCGCCCAAAACGCGGGGCTCAACGCGCCTTGCCCCATGTGTGCACCAGCTTGGAGCGCCAAGGCTTGTGCCGTGCCTGTGTGTCCAGGCGCAGCGGGACACCACTGTGCTTGTGCGCCCGGCAAGAGTTGCGCGCGTTGTTGTGCGCCACGGTTAAAGCCCCCCGTGGCCAAGACCACGCCGCCCTTGACCTTCAAGGTGCGGTGCACCAAGCTGCCATCGGGCAAAGTTTGGCGCAAACGCACCGCATCTATGCCTTGGTCGTTGTGCAAAAACTCGGTGGCTTCGGTGTCGGTGACCAGCTGACCTTGGCGCTGGATGTACGAATACAACATGCGCGCGATCATGGCGTTACCCATCACCCAACGGGTGCTGCGGGGCCACCAAATTTTTTCCCAAAAATGGCGCGCAATGATGCGCAAGCAGTAACGCAAAGACGCGAAGGTTTGGGTGATGCGCAAGAGATGAAAAATGTCATCGCGATCGACCATCATGCCGCCCAAGACGGTGAATTCTGGAATTGGGGGACGCACCAACGACAAGTTGGGGCCGAGCTTTTTCGCGTCAAAGGGGCGCGGCTCAATGGCGCGTCCGCGCATCACCGAGTCGGGCAACTCCGACATGTAATCGGGGTGCAACATGCGCACTTGAAATTGCAACTCGGTTTGCGCTTCGAGCTTGGCTATGGCTTGCGGGCCGTTGTTCAAAAACGCTTGGCGCATGGCTTTGTCCGAGCGTTCGCCCACGGCCAAATCTAAAAAGTGTGCGGCTTTTTCAAGCGTGTCCTCGGGGTTGACTTCCAAGCCTCGCGCCGTGCCGGGCACCCACGTGGTGGCGGCCGACAACGCGGTGGTGCCACCCACGTGCGCGGTGCGTTCGACCAACAACACTTTGGCGCCATCCACCGCCGCATTCAAGGCCGCAGAAAAACCGGCCGCGCCCGAACCCAGCACCAAAACATCGACGCTGTCGTGGTCTGCAAATTGGGTCAGAGAGGTGTTCATGCGTTGCATCTCAGGCCTCCAACAAAAAATTCACCATCAACTCGCGCACCTGGGCAAACATGTCCGCGCCCGTGGTGGTGTTGCAGCCTTTGGCGCGGGCTGCTTCGATCAGCGGTGGCACCGCAGGCGCGGTGATCACGCAGCCTACAAACATGTTGGCGGTGATGTGCGCCGCGTCGATGGGCAAAGGATCGCCCGCGCGCATGCCCACCGGCGTGGCGTTGAGCGCAATGTCAAACCCGCTGGGGTTGTGGGTGCCCGAGCGCACCGCGCCGAGTTTTAAAGAATTCAAACGCGTGACCAAGGATTCACGGCGTTGTTCGTCGGGATCACAAATTGCCAACTCGCTCACACCGGCCAACACCAAGCTGTGCGCAATCGCCGAGCCCGCGCCGCCCGCGCCGACCAACAAGGCTTTTTTGCCTTGAATCTGGCAACCCTTTTTCTCCATCGCTTGGATGTATCCCAAGCCATCGAACATGTCGCCATGCCAGCTGCCGTCGGCGTTGCGGCGGATGGTGTTGACCGCGCCCAAAAATGACGCGCGGGGCGAGCTGGTCTTGCAAAACGCGTGGCAATCGAATTTGTGCGGCACCGTCACGATCACGCCATCGACGTTGCGCGCCAAGCTGATGCCCGCAAACCAAGCGGCTAAATCTTGAGTGGGCACGTGGGCGGGCACGCAAATCGCGTCGCGTCCCGCCGATTCAAAGGCTTGTGTCACGCCAAAGGGCGATTTCACTTGGGCAATGGGGTCTCCCACGATCAGATGAACCCGTGTGGCACCGCTGAAGTTGTCGAGCATGTTGATTCCAGTGTTAAAGCTTCGGATGCTGCAAGTTTATCCAAAAAAATGGAACGACGTTCTATTTTTGAATCAAATTCAATTTTTATGCTAAAGTGGCGGCATGAGCGGCGTACTGGATCGAACCCTAGGCATTTTGGAATTGCTGTCCCAACAGGGGCAGGGCATGGAGTTGGCCGTCTTGGCCGAGCAGTTGAACCTGCCCAAAAGCGCGGCGCATCGCTTGCTCAACGACTTGGTCAAAGCGGGCTATGTTCGCCAAACCCGCGAGTTGGGCGAGTACGCCTTGACCACCAAAATCGTTTCGTTGGGGCTGACCTACCTCAGCAAGTCCGGCGTGGTTGATGTGGCGCAACCGCTGATCGACCGCTTGGCCGAACAAACCGGCGAATTGGTGCGCTTGGCCGTCATCGACGGCGACCGCTTGACCTGGGTGGCGCGGGCGCAAGGTGCGCGCCAAGGTTTGCGCTACGACCCCGACATGGGCAGCATCGCGCGTTTGAGTTGTTCGTCTTCGGGCTGGGCGTGGTTGTCCACCTTGCCCGATGACGATGCCTTGGCGCTCATCGCCAAGCAAGGCGTGGGGCAACCCGAGGCCTTTGGGCCCAACGCGCCCAAAACGCTGCAAGCGGTGCTGCAAGCCCTGCGCGAGACCCGCGCACAAGGCTTTGCCTTGACCGAAGAAACCTACACCCCCGGGCTCAACGCCATGGCCGCGCCGGTGGGTTTGAGTGGCCAATTGCCCATGGGCACCATCAGCATCGCCGGCCCTTCGGCGCGTTTGACGCGCGAACGCATGCTCAGTTTTGCGCCCGATTTGTTGTCTTGCGCAGCGCAGTTGGCCGCCGCCAGCAGCGCTTCGCCCATGTTGGCACGAGGTCAAGCCGCGCGCCTCAAACCCATTTACGCCGATTGACCCATGAACACCGCTGCAAACACCGATTGGGAATGCGATTTGTTGGTGCTGGGCTCCGGCGCGGGTGGTTTGTCCGCAGCCGTCACCGCAGCGCATTTGGGGCTGCAAGTCATCGTGGCCGAAAAAGATCCGCAATTCGGCGGCACCACCGCATGGTCGGGGGGCTGGATGTGGGTGCCACGCAATCCGCTGGCCTTGGCAGCGGGCATCGCAGAAAACATCGATGCGCCCCTGAACTACTTGCGCCACGAATTGGGCGACACCTTTGACGAAGCCAAAGCCCGCACGTATTTAGAAAACGCGCCCCGCATGGTGCGTTTTTTCCGCGAGCGCACCGCCTTGCAATTCATCGATGGCAATGGCATTCCCGACTTTCATGGCAACACGCCGCACGCCGCTTTGGGCGGTCGTTCGGTGTGTGCAGCGCCCTTGGATGGACGGCGTTTGGGCGCGGCCATCGCGCAACTCAAACCGCCTTTGTAC